>JBQGEH010000312.1:0-16733 GCA_052039515.1 Nakamurella sp.
CGCAGGTCGCGCCCCCGCCGACCACGCCTGGTAGATCAGCAGGTCGGCCACCGCGGTGGGCGGCAGCACGGTGTCGTAGCGGCCCGCCGGCAGGTCGACCGTCCGCCGCGCCCACCCCAGCCGCTCCGACAGTGACGCCGCCAGGGCGGTCACGTCGACGTCGCTGAAGTCGTCGGTGGACTGCCCCGCCCACGCCGACCGCGCCAGGTCGGCGGACTTGGCGTTGACCTCCACGGTCCCGGTGGGCTGCACCCACCGCCGGCGCAGTCCGGTCGAGGTGCCCAGGTAGGTCGTCGCGAGCTCGTGCCGGGCGAAACCGTAGAGGATCTCCTCGTGGTCCCGCGCACTGTCGAAAGCCGTTGCCAGCGAGGGGATCAGCGTGTCGTAGACACCGAAGTCCGACGGCGCGGGAGCGGTGGCGAAGTCGTCGTCGGCAGTGCCGTCGACCAGCTCGGAGGCGTCCCGCGCCGGGCCGGCGGCCCGGGCCGCCCGCTCGGCGGCGTGCACCGCGGCCTCGATGTCGGCCGGGTCGTCCGACGTCGACTCGACGGTGCCCGCCGAGGTGCCGACGATTGCCACGACGAACCAGCTCAGCGCCTCGGTCGCCCCACTGGTGGTGACGGTGTTGTTGGCCCAGCGGATGTTGGCCGTGCGGGTGCTGGTCACCACGACGACGCAACCGTCGGCGCGGGACGCGGCCAGTGCGCGTTCGACGATCTCCTGCGGGGTCGCCCCCTGTCCTGCGGTCGTCATCACGCCCCACCCTCCGCGACCGTGTTCAGCACGTTGATCCCGCGGAACCGGGCCGACGGACACCCGTGCGAGACCGCCGCCACCTGGCCCGGTTGACCCTTACCGCAGTTGAAAGCCCCACCGAGCACCCAGGTCTCGGGTCCGCCGACGCCGTCCATGGCGCCCCAGAAGTCGGTGGTCGTCGCCTGGTAGGCGACGTCCTTGACCTGGCCGGCGAGTTCGCCGTTGCGGATGCGGTGGAAGCGCTGTCCGGTGAACTGGAAGTTGTAGCGCTGCATGTCGATCGACCACGACTTGTCACCGACGACGTAGATGCCGTCCTCCACCCCGGCGATGAGGTCGGCGGTCGATCCGCCGTCCGGGCTGGGCGCCAGCGACACGTTGGCCATCCGCTGGATCGGGGTGTGACCGGGCGAGTCGGCGAAGGCGCAGCCGTTGGACCGCGACAGCCCGAGCCGGCGGGCGAACACCCGGTCCAACTGATAGCCGACCAGGGTGCCGCCGCGGATGATCTCCCACTGCTGACCGGCGACCCCGTCGTCGTCGTAGCCGATGGTGGCCAGCCCGTGCGGCACCGTGCGGTCGCCGGTCACGTTCATCAGCGCCGACCCGTAGGCCAGGGTGCCGAGCTGGTCCGGCGTGGCGAACGACGTGCCCGCGTAGGCCGCCTCGTAGCCGATGGCCCGGTCGTACTCGGTGGCGTGGCCGACCGACTCGTGGATGGTGAGCCACAGGTTGGACGGGTCGATGACCAGGTCGGTACGGCCCGCCGTCACCGACGGCGCCTTCGTCTTCTCGGCGAGATGACCCGGCATGGTGGCGATCTCGGTGTCGAAGTCCCAGCCGCCACCGCCGGTCACGTACTCCCAGCCGCGGGCCGTCGGCGGCGCCAGCGACGCCATCGTCTCGAAGGCGCCGCTGTCCGGGTCGACCGCCACCGCCTCGACCTCGGGTTGCACCCGGACCCGCTGCTGGGTGGTGACCGTGCCGGCCTGGTCGGCGTAGAACTTGTTCTCCTTGACCAGCTGCACCGCGGCGGTCGCGTGGGCGACCCCGTCGGCGGCGGTCAGGCGCTCGGTCCGGTCGATCAGCAGCGCGACCTTGTCCGTGGTCGGCACCGCGAACGGGTCGATCTCGTAGGCGCTGACCCAGGTCACGTCGGCGTGCACCGGCTCGTCGGCGCGCTCGACGCGCTCACCGGCGACCGACCGCAGGGCCCGGGCCACGGCGAGCGCCTCCCGCGCCACCGCGCGGACCGCGTCGGGGACGAGCCGGAACCCGGCGGCGAAACCCCAGGTCCCGTCGACGACGACCCGCACGGCGTACCCGACGCTCACCCCGTCAGTGGCCGTCTCGACCTGCCCGTCACGCACCGAGAGATGTTGGCTGCACAGCCGTTCCAGCCGGAAGTCGGCGTGCTCGGCGCCAGCGGCGCGGGCGGTGGACAGGGCGGCGTCGGCCAGCGCGCGGAGCGGCAGCGCGAGGAACTCGGGGTCGACGTCGTGCTGCGGGGGTGTCCGGGGACGGTCGGGACTCACCCGGCCACCCTAGTCACCCCGCCACCGAACTCGGCGGCGGCCGATCCTTGCATGCCTTAGTATCTGCGTGTGCAATCAGATTCGCAGGCATGCCGACGTCCGCTGCCCGACGACCAGGTCGACCTGGCCGTCGAGGTGTTCCGGATGCTCGCCGACGGCACCCGGATCCGGATCCTGTGGGCGCTGCGGGACCGCGAGATGGCGGTCAACGACATCGCCGCCACCGTCGGCAAACCCGGCACCTCGGTGTCGCAGCACCTCGCCAAGCTGCGGATGGCGCGCCTGGTGCGCACCCGTCGTGAGGGCACCCAGGTCTTCTACCAACTCGAGAACGACCACGTCCGCCAGCTGATCGTGGACGCCGTGCACAACGCCGAACACGCCGGCCCGACCGTGCCCGCCCACCACCTGAGCCGCGGCGAGCTCACCGCCCTGCACCCCACCGCCGTCACCCCTCCGGGAGCCTGACCGTGTCGCACACCCACCCGACACCGGCCCATCACCACCCACACGACGACCACCCGCACCAGCCCAACCACAATCACAGCCACACGCATGACCACGGCCACGACCACCACCACGGCTGGCGGGGCGCCCTCCGCTCGGTGTTCGCCCCGCACAGCCATGACAGCGCCGACTCGGTGGACTCGGCGCTGGAAGGCAGCGCACAGGGCATCCGGGCGGTCAAGATCAGCCTCGTCGCGCTCGGCGTCACCGCCGCGCTGCAGTTGCTGGTCGTGGCGATCAGCGGCTCGGTCGCGCTGCTCGCCGACTCGGTGCACAACGTCGCCGACGCGCTCACCGCGGTGCCGCTGTGGATCGCCTTCGCGCTGAGCCGGCGCGCCGCCAGCCGCCGCTTCCCCTACGGCTTCGGCCGCGCCGAAGACCTCGCCGGCCTGTTCGTCGTCGTGATGATCGCGCTGTCGGCGGTGGTCGCGGCCTGGGAGGCGGTGGACCGATTGATCCGCCCCGCGCCCGTGCAGCACCTGGCCTGGGTGGCGGTCGCCGGGGTGATCGGCTTCGCCGGCAACGAACTCGTGGCGCTCTACCGGATCCGGGTCGGTCGGCGCATCGGGTCTGCGGCGCTGGTCGCCGACGGTCTGCACGCCCGCACCGACGGTCTCACCTCGTTGGCCGTCGTGATCGGTGCCGGCGGGGTCGCGGTCGGCTGGCCCGCCGCCGACCCGGTCGTCGGGCTGCTGATCGCGGTCGCCATCCTCGGGGTGCTGCGCACCGCCGCCCGCGACGTGTTCCGCCGACTCCTGGACGGCGTCGACCCGGACCTGGTGGACACGGCCGAGCAGGCGCTGCGCGACACCCCCGGGGTGCTCGACGTCGACCGGCTGCGGATGCGCTGGCTGGGCCACACCCTGCACGCCGAGGCGCGCATCCTGATCGACCCGACGCTGACGGCCGGTCAGGCCGACGCGCTGGCCGCTCGGGCGGGCGCGCACCTCACCGCACACCTGCCCCGCGTCACCGACACCACCATCCTGATCGGCACCTCCGCGCCCTGACCCGGCCCCTCGCCGGGCGGCCCGCAGTGGGACCATCGACGGCATGGCCGAGATCACCGCACAGACGATCGCCTACCCCGCGCTCGGGTCGCGTCCCTCCCGCCGGGACGCCGAGCACATCGATCCGCACGTGGTGGTGCTGTTCGGCGCCACCGGCGACCTGGCCCGCCGCAAGCTGCTGCCGGGCCTGGCGCACCTCGCACTGTCCGAGCTCGCGCCCGACATCCAGGTCGTGGGCACGTCGCTCGAGGACTTCGACGACACCGGCTTCCGGGCCTTCGCCCGGCAGGCGATCACCGAGTTCGGCACCCACACCCTGAGCGAGGAGCAGTGGGACGTCTTCGCGAACAAGCTCTGCTACGTCCCGCAGTCCGCGGGCCCGGAGGCGCTGGCCCACGCCGTCGCCGAGGCCGAGGCCGCCCTCGGCCCGGACGTCCGGCGGCTGCACTACCTGAGCGTCCCGCCCAAGGCCGCGCTCGCCGTCATCACCATGCTGGAGGACGCCAAGCTCGTCGAACGGTCCCGGATCGTCATGGAGAAGCCGTTCGGCACCGACCTGGACAGCGCCGTCGCACTCAACGCCGAGGTGCACCAGACGTTCAAGGAGAGCCAGGTCTTCCGCATCGACCACTTCCTGGGCAAGGAGGCGGCGCAGAACATCCTCGCGTTCCGGTTCGCCAACGGTCTCTTCGAGCCGATCTGGAACCGCAACTTCATCGACCACATCCAGATCGACATCCCCGAGCAGCTCGGGCTGGATCGGCGTGCGAGCTTCTACGAGTCCACCGGCGCGTTCAAGGACATGGTCGTCACGCACCTGTTCCAGGTGCTCGCGTTCGTGGCGATGGAGCCGCCGACCGCCCTGGAGCCGCGGGCGATCAGCGAGGAGAAGAACAAGGTCTTCCGCTCGATGCTGCCGATCAACACCGCCGACGTGGTGCGCGGGCAGTACCAGGGCTACCGCCGGGAGGACGGGGTGGCCCGGGACTCCGACACCGAGACGTTCATCGCGATGAAGGTGGCCATCGACAACTGGCGGTGGGCCGGGGTGCCGTTCTACCTGCGCACCGGCAAGCGGATGGCCGAGGGACAGCGCATCATCTCCATCGCCTTCAAGGAGGCGCCGAAGTCGATGTTCCCGGCCGGCTCCGGGGTCGGCTCCCAGGGCCCGGACCACCTGACCTTCGACCTGGCCGACGAGAGCAAGGTGTCGCTGTCGTTCTACGGCAAGCGCCCCGGCCCCGGCATGAAGCTGGACAAGCTGTCCATGCAGTTCTCCACCCACGACACCGAGCGCGCCGGCGACGTGCTGGAGGCCTACGAGCGGCTCATCCTGGACGCGATGCGCGGGGACCGGACGCTGTTCACCACCGCCGAAGGCATCGAGAGCCTGTGGGAACGCTCGATGCCGCTGCTGGACGACCCGCCGGAGGTCAAGATGTACCCGCCGGGCAGCTGGGGCCCCAACGCCATCCACCAGCTGATCGCCCCGCACGCCTGGCGGCTGCCGTTCGAGCGGGCCTGGCGCGGCACCCGCTGAGCCACCCCCGGGCGGACCTCCCGCCGGTCGGCCGCGACGCGCACAATGGGCCCGTGGACCTGCCCATGTTCCCGCTCGGCAGCGTCCTGCTGCCCGGTCAGCTGCTGCCGCTGCACATCTTCGAGGCGCGCTACCAGCTGATGCTCGAGCACTGCCGGGCCCACGGTGACGAATTCGGCGTGGTGCTCATCGAACGCGGGCACGAGGTGGGCGGCGGTGACATCCGGTCCGGTGTCGGCACGGTCGCGCGCATCCTGGACGTCTCCGAGGCCGCCCCGGGTCACTGGGCGCTGGTCGCCGCCGGCGTGCGCCGGATCCGGGTGCGACGCTGGCACCCGGACGAGCCGTGGCCGCACGCCGACGTCGAACCCCTCGTCGACAGCGACGGCAGCGGCCCCGGCGAGGTCGCCCCGGAGCTGCGGGCGCGGTGGAACGGGGTGCTCAACCGGCTGACCGTGGTCGCCGACATCGCCGCCGGCATGGGCGACGAGTCCTACGCGGCCATGCCCGACGTCGCCGACGACCCCCGGCTGGGCAGCTTCCAGGTCGCGGCGCTGTCCCCGCTGGGCGCGTTCGACCGGCAGAAGGTGCTCGCGACCACGAGTCTCGGGCAGCGCATCGAGCTGCTCGTCGAACTGCTCGACGACGTCATCGTCACCCTGCGGGCCGCCCGCGAGCTGGGCGACGACAGCCCGTTCGCCGGCTGAACCCCGGGCCGACCCCGACCGGTCCGGCGCCCACCCCGGTCACCGGTCAGGGTCCGCCACGGGAGGGACCCGGAAATCCCCCTGAGACCGATGTCGCTCGGCCACCGATAGGGCAGAGTTCTCCCCGGTGACCGCCCGACAGCGGGCTGTCACCGCAGTTCCGCACCCTGCATCACCGATCACCTCGCGAAGGGGACATTCCATGATCGAAGCCGTGGGCCTCACCAAGAGGTACGGCCCCACCGTCGCGGTCGACAACCTGTCGTTCAGCGTCCGGCCCGGCGTCGTCACCGGCTTCCTCGGTCCCAACGGGGCCGGCAAGTCGACCACGATGCGGATGATCCTGGGCCTGGACAACCCGACCTCGGGCCAGGCTCTCATCGACGGCGTCCCGTACGCCCGGATCCGCAACCCGCTCACCCGGATCGGCTCGCTGCTGGACGCCAACTGGATCCACCCCAACCGCAGCGGCGGAGCGCACCTGCGGTGGATCGCCGCCTCCAACGGCATCCCACGGTCCCGGGTGGACGAGGTGCTCGACATCGTCGGGCTCACCGCGGTCGCCGGGAAGGGCGCCGGGAAGTACTCGCTCGGCATGAAGCAGCGGCTCGGTATCGCCGGCGCGCTGCTGGGCCGGCCGGACATCCTGCTCTTCGACGAGCCGGTCAACGGCCTGGACCCGGAGGGCATCCTGTGGATCCGCAACTTCATGAAGTCGCTGGCGGCGGAGGGCAAGACGGTCCTGGTGTCCAGCCATCTGCTGTCCGAGATGGCTCTCACCGCTGATCATCTCGTCGTCATCGGGCGTGGCCGGCTGATCGCGGACTCCCCCACCCAGGAGTTCATCGCCAACGCCACCGGGAGTTCGGCCCGGGTGCGCTCGCCGCAGCTGGGGCAGCTGCAGCAGGTGCTCACCGGCGCCGGCCTGCAGGTCACCGCCGACGCCGAGGGACTGACCGTCGGCAACGCCCCGCTGGAGCAGATCGGTGACCTGGCCGCGGCGAACGGCGTGACGCTGCACGAACTCTCGCTGCACCGCGGCTCACTGGAGGACGCGTTCATCAGCCTCACCGGCGGCGCCGTCGAGTACACCGCCCACCACGACGCCGGCCCGGCCGGCGCCGCCGGCTCGCCCGAAGGAAGGTGACCCGATGTCGCTCATCACCGTCGAACGCATCAAGCTCTTCTCGACCCGTTCCCCCTACTGGTGTCTCGCGTTGGTCCCCGTCCTCGGACTCGGGATCACCGCCCTGGTCTCACTCGTCGACAACGGTCGCGCCGCGTCGTTGGAGAGCAGCCAGGCCTGGGTCAACTTCGCCATCTCCGTGGTGATGGTGATGGCCGCGCTGTCCATCACCACCGAGTACCGTTTCGGCACCATCCGCAGCTCCTTCCTGGCCGTCCCGTCCCGCTCCGGGGTGCTGCTGGCCAAGTGCGTGCTGCTGGCCGTGCTGTCGTTCGTCATCGTCGAGGTCACCTCGATCGCGTCCTACCTGCTGGCCCGGACCGTCCACGGGCCGGCCGCGGCCGACGGCGCCTTCGCGTTGGAGTCCGCCGGGGACTACCGCACCATCTGGGGTCCGGGGGTGATCGCCGCCGTCGCCGCGGTGCTCGCCATCGCCGTCGGCGCCATCGTCCGCCAGTCGGCCGGGGCGATCGCCATCGTCCTCTTGTGGCCGCTGCTGGTGGAGAACCTGTTCAACCTGTTCGGGGACTTCGGCCGGGACATCCAGCCGTGGCTGCCGTTCACCGCGTCGACCGCCTTCTACAGCGGTGGGGACGACTTCAACCGCTTCGGCGGTGCCGCCCCGACCTGGTGGCAGGGCGGGCTCATCTTCCTGGGCGCCGCCGTGGTGCTGCTGATCGTCGCGCTCGGGACGGCCAAGCGCCGCGACGCCTGACCCGTACCGGCCACGGCCCGTCACCGCTGAGCGGTGGCGGGCCGTCGTCGTCCCGGGCGGCGATTGGGCAGGGGTGCGGGCCCGCCGTAACCTGGGGCCGATGTCCACCGAGCAGCCGACCCCCGCCGGCACCGACGACGCCGTGGCCCCGCTCGCGACGGCCGATCCGGTGCCCACCGACGCCGCAGCGACACCGGCGGCCGCGCCGGCTGACGACGCCGGGTCCGTCGAGCCGCCCGCCGGGGACACCCGGCTGCCGCACCTGACCGTCCCGGACGACGGGCTGCCGCTGCACTTCCGCCGGGTGGTCAGCTTCCACCCCCGCGGTGGGCGGCTGAACCCCGTGCAGCGCAAGGCGTGGGACACCTACGCCGACCGCTGGAACGTCGACCCGACCCAGGGGCTGCCGGACCTGAAGACGCTGTTCGGCCGCAACGCCCCGCTGGTCGTGGAGATCGGCTCCGGCATGGGCGAGGCCACCGCGGGCATGGCCGCCAACCGTCCCGACGCCAACATCCTGGCCATCGAGGTCTACAAACCGGGTGTCGCGCAGACCTTCCACCACCTCGGCAAGGCCGGCGTGGACAACGTGCGGTTGATGCGCGGCGACGCCATCGAGGTGCTGGAGGCGCTGATCGCCCCCGGCTCGGTGAGCGAGATCTGGTTGTTCTTCCCCGACCCGTGGCCCAAGGCCCGCCACCTCAAGCGCCGGCTGGTCAACCCGGCCTTCGCGGCACTCGTCGCCTCCCGCCTGAAGAAGGGCGGCATCCTGCGGATGGGCACCGACTGGGAGCCCTACGCCGAGCAGATGCTCGCGGTGTGCACGAACGAGCCCAAGCTGAAGAACCGGCACCCGGGGTGGGCCCCCCGCCCGACGTTCCGGCCGCGCACCCGCTTCGAGCGGCGCGGCCTCACCGCGGGTAGGGAGATCTACGACCTGGAGTTCGTCCGGCGCTGACCCCGCGCGCGAGCCGGGCCGACCGAGAGGGGAACGCGGATGACCGTCGTCGTGACCGGAGCCACCGGACAACTCGGGAGCCGGGTGGTGCGGCTGCTGGACGCCGCCGGCGTACGGCAACGACTGGTGGTGCGTGACCCCGGCCGCGCACCGGACGTCGCGCACGTCGAGCTGTCCACCATCACCTCCTACGCCGACGCCGACGGGCTCGCCCGGGCCCTGGCCGGGGCCGGACCGGTGCTGATGGTGTCCGCGGCCGAATCGGCGGACCGGCTCGACCAGCACCGCGCGTTCGTCGACGCCGCCGCCGCGGCCGGCGTGCCGCACCTGGTCTACACCAGCTACTACGGCGCCGCACCGGAGGCGACCTTCACCCACGGGCGGTTGCACGCCGCCACCGAGGCGTACATCCGCGACAGCGGGGTGCCGTTCACCTTCCTGCGGGACAACCTCTACGCCGACTTCCTGCCCGACCTGGCCAGACCGGACGGCGTCATCCGGGGGCCCGGCGGCAGCGGTGCGGTGTCGGCGGTGGCCCGCGACGACGTCGCCGAGGTCGCCGCGACCGTCCTGCAGCACCCGGCCGATCACGCCGGGCGCACCTACGACCTGACCGGCCCGGAGGAGCTCACCCTCGCCGACATCGCGGCGAAGCTCACCGCTCTCACCGGCCGGGACGTCACCTACCGGGAGGAGACGCTCGAGGAGGCGTTCGCGTCCCGCGCGTCCTACGGCGCGCCGGACTGGTTGGTGCAGGCGTGGGTGTCGACCTACACCGCGATCGCGGCCGGCGAGATGGCCGGCGTCAGCGACGCCGTGCCCACCCTCACCGGGCATCCGGCGACGTCGCTCGCCGACCTGATCGCCCGGCAACGCCACGAGGGCTGAGTCAGGCCCGGTACACCGGCACCTGCGGCTCGCGGATCCGCCCGGCCAGCAGCGCGACCGTCACCCCCGCCACCACGGTGACGGCCAGCGCGCCCCGCAGCCCGGTCAACCCGGCCAGCGCCCCGATCAGCGGCGGCCCGATGAGGAACGCCGGCCACTGTCCGAACGACACCACGGCGACGCCGCGGCCGGCTGACAGCCCGGGTTGGTTGCCGGCCAGCCCGATGACGGTGGGCACCAGGCACGCACAGCCGACGCCGAGCAGCGCGAACCCGACGAATGCGCTCCACGTCGTCCCGAAGCCCAGCCCGACGGCCATCCCGACCGCCGCGGTGAGCGCCGAGGCGCGGATGAACGGGACGCGCCCGACCCGCCCGACGACCCGGTCGCCGAACAGCCGGGAGACCGTCATCGCCACCGAGAACGAGCTGAACACCAGGGCGCCGATCCCGGCACCGGCGCCGACCGTGACCGCCCCGTACTGGGCGCTCCACTGCACCGCCGCGCCCTCGCTGATCGACGACAGCAGCGCGATCGCCGCGAGCAGCGCGAGCTGCGGGGTGAGCACGCGCGGGCCCCGGGTGGCCGCCTCGGCGCGCACCGGGGCCACGGCGGGCCGGTCGCGCGGAGTCCAGCGCTGGGTGGCGGCGTAGGCGACGAGCATGACCAGCGCGGTCGGCAGCAGCTGCCGCACCGGGCTGACCCCCAGTGACGCGCACAGCGCGCCGAGCCCCGCGCCGCTGAGCTGCCCGAGGCTGAAGCAGGCGTGGAAGGTGGACATGATGCGGCGCTTGTAGTCCCGTTCGACGAGCACGGCCAGCGCGTTCATCGGGGTGACGACGAGCCCGGTCGAGACGCCCTGGAGGAGCAGCAGCGTCACCAGCACCCAGACCTGCTGCGACGCGGTGGTGGCCGGCACCACCAGCAGCACGAGCAGACCGCCGACCAGGGCGAGCAGCCGGGCACCGGTCCGGGGGATCAGCTTCGTCACCACGACCAGCGCGGTCAGCGTGCCCAGCGGGGCGGCCAGCAGGATCAGCCCCCACTGGGCGTCGTCGACGACCACCTGGGAGCGGACGCCGGGGATCCGGGCCGCCCAGCTGCCGACCATCAGCCCGACGAGCAGGAACAGGGTGCTCACCGCGAGACGGGCGCGGCTGTTCGGTGTCACTGGACCCATGCTGCCCGCCGGGGCGCGTCGCGACCAATCCCGCGCGGCGCCGCCACCCGTCCGGCAGCATGGGCCGGACGGCGGGCGGGCGGGGGCGGATGGACACGGGACGGGCGGTGCTGGTCGTGCTCGTCGGCGCGGCGGTGGGGGCGGCGCTGCTGTCGGCGGTCACCCTGTTCCGCCCGCAGCCGGTCGGTGACCTCGCGCTGGTCGGCGCGGGCGTGGGCGGGCTGCTCGCGGCGGTGGGGGTTCTGGTCAGGCGGTTCGCACCGCCGGAGTCGCCGCCCACCGGGCCCGGCGACCCCTACCTGAACACCCTGGACCGGACGGAGCTGCGCGCCTTCCGGCGGGAGGCGCTGCGCGGGCCGGTCCCGACCGACCCGGACCGGCGGGCGGCCGCCATCCGGTACGTGCGCCGCACCATGGACAACGAGAACGCCGGTCGCCTCACCGATCTGGCGTGGTACGCGGTCACCCTCCTGCTGGCGGTGGTGAACACGTCCAGGTCGCCCTGGTCCGCCCTGCTGGCGGCGGGTGTGCTCGGCTCACTGGTCTGGCGGATCCGCCGTCCGGGGTTCCTGCGCCGCCGGCTGGCGCGGCTCCGGGACGGCTGAGCCGCTCAGCGCAGCACGGCCCGGCAGGCCAGGTGCAGGGCGAGCCGGACGCCGGGATCGTGCATGTCCACCCCGAGGATCTCCTGGATGCGCTGGATCCGGCCGGTCACCGTGTTGCGGTGCACCCCGAGCGCGTCGGCGGTGGCGGCGATGCCGGACTCGTGGTCGAGGTAGCTGGTCAGCGTGACGAGCAGGACGTCGTCGCCGCGGCCACCGGCCGGGTCCGCACCGCGCAGCGGCGCCAGCAGCGACTCCGCGGCGGGCAGGAAGGTGTCGTTCTCGGTGCGGGCGAGCAGCAGCTGTTCCAGGCCCAGCCCGTCGACCCGGACGAACCAGTTGTTGGCCGACCGTTCGGCGGCGATCCGGGCGGCGTCGGCCGCCTCGCCGAGCGTCCCGGCCAGACCGGCCCGGTCGGGCTGCAGCGAGCCGACCCCGCTGGCCACGTTGAACGACCGCCGCAGCTGTTCGTGGACCGCGCGGAGCTGGTGCACGTGGCGCTCCAGCTCGCGCGGTGTCGGGGCGGGGACGAAGCGCAGCCAGGCGGTGACGCCACGGCCCTGGGCGGTGGCGTGCGACTCGACGCCGAGGGTCGCGAGCGTCGTGCCCACCGCGCGCAGCAGCGCGAAGCCGTCCACCCGGGACCGGCCCACCACCCGGAACCCCAGGTGCCAGCCGGTGGTCCGCCAGCCCCGCTCGGTCATCCGCCGCACGACGTCGGCGTCGTGGGCGTCACCGAGATCGAGGAAGTCCCGCAGCAGGTCCGACGACACCGACGCGTCGGTCACGGTGGCGACCTCGTCGATGAGGATGCGGGCGGCCACCGCGGGCATGGCGATCTCGGCGGCCACCGCCAGCGCGTCCAGCTGGCTCTCCCGGACACCGCGGGCGAAGAACGCGAGCCGCAGCCCCGGCCGGGACGGGCTGTCGACCCGCACCGACGCCAACGACACGTCGGGGGTGTGCAGGATGTCGGTCCAGCGGTCCCAGTGCACGACGTCGGTGCGTTCGGCGAGCCACCCGGACAGCTCGCCGCCGTGCTCCTCGACCACCCCGGACGCGTCCAGCAGGGCCACCCCGCTGCCGGTGGCCGCGGCGAGATGGGCGAGCAGGTCGGCGAGGTCACGGGCCGGGTAACGGAACGCGGCGGTGAGCCGGCGGACCAGGTCGAGGACGAGCGCGTCCCGGGCGACGGCCAGCCGCCAGCAGGTCTGCGCGAGCTCCAGCGGGCGGTCCACCGCGAGCACGGTGAGTTCCAGCCGGTCGGCCAGCCGGCGGGCGCCGGGGTCCAGCCGTTCGGCGCCGGGTACGGCCAGTGCCCGGTAGCCCCGCTCGTGGACCCGGCGCAGCATCGCGTCGATGCGCCACGGCTCCCGCGGCAGCGGGGTGGCGACGATGGCCAGCCGGCCCTCGCCGGCGGGCTCGAGCAGGTCGTCGGTCAACGCGGGCAGCGCGGTCGGCCACTCGCCGTCCGTCGGGCCGGCGATCGCGCGAACGCCGCCGGAGGCGGACTCGGCGAGCAGCGCGGTCAGGTCCAGTCCGCTCACGCGGCCGGCTCCAGGTCCAGGCCGGCGACGCCGTAGGCGGCCGGGGTGACCCGCCGCCGCCGCTCCGGCCGCTCGCTCCACCAGGACGGCCCGGCCAGTTCCACGACGGCGATGTGGTGGGCCGGTGACAGGTCGGTGATCTGCAGGACGGCCCGGCTGCGGACGTCCAGTACGGCCAGCACGGTGGGGGCGGCGCTGACCAGGACGCCGTCGGTCATCAGGGCGAGCGTCTCGGTGCGGGTGACCAGCCGGTGCACGTCACCGGCCGGGTCGACCAGGTCGAACGACTGCACCTGCGGGTCGACGGGGTCGGTGAGCACCGCCTGGATCCGGCCCTGGGCGAGGAGCCGGCCGCCGACCGCGGCGGCGAGGTCGGCGATGCCGCGTTCCCGGGCGGCGACGAACGCCCGGCCGAGGGTCAGCGCGCGGGTGACGGACCCGGTGACCGCGTGGGTGGCGAGGTCGCCGACGGTGAACCCGCCGAACACCACCGCCCCCACGCCTCCGGACAGCCGCAGCGCGGACCGTACGACCGCCTCGGCGTCCGACGGGCTCGGCCGGTCGACGATGCCGACGCCCTCGCCGGTGCTGGTCGCCACGACCAGCCCGTCCAGACCGTCGACGAGCAGCGACACCTGATCGATGCCGGGCAGCGCCCGGCCCATGCAGTCCGCGTCCACCAGCAGCCGGCCGTGCCCGGCGACGAATCCGGTGAGCCCGTTGAGTCCACCGATCTCCAGCGTGCACACGGCCGGCACCCGGTGGCCGAGCCAGCGCTCGACCGCGGCGACGGCCGCGGCCACCCGGTCGATGCCGGGCAGCCGCTCGGTCATCACCATGGTCGAGCCGGCCAGCGCCACCGCCAGGCACGGGGTCGCCGGGTCGAGCGCGGCGACCGGGTGCACCTCCACCGGCCACGGGATGTCCCGGGCGAGCAGCTCGAGTTGGGTGGTGGCGCCGCCCCCGGCCGAGCCGAGCAGGGCCGCCCCGGCTGCGAGCGCGTCCAGGTCCGACCGGTCGACACGCAGGCTCACGGTCGGCCAGCGTAGTGGGCCGGGATCAGCCGCGGCCGGTGAGCCGTCCGGTCCCCCGCTTCTCCACCGGCACGAAGTCCTCGGTCAACCCGAACGCCACCGGGCCGAAGGTGGCCAGCGCCTCCGGGGTGCGCATCAGGTCCGGGGTGGAGATGCCCAGTACCCGGACCCGCTGCCCGTAGCGGAGACGTTCGGTGGTGATCGGCTCGGCCGACTCCTGGTCGAGCACGCAGATCAGGTCGGGGACGATCGCGAGCAGTTCGCCGTCCCGGGTGGCGGTGAGGTTCTCGTTCTGGAAGTCGATCTCGAGCTCGGAGCCGCCGTCGGTGGGGGCGACGCGGACCCGGCCGCGGGCGAAGCCCTCGGTGGTGCGGCGTTCGACGTCGACGATCTTGCCGTCGAAGAGGTCGATGACGTGGGAGTACAGCGTCGGGGCCAGGGCGGCGGCGATGGCCTCGAACGGTGACCGCTTCTCCTCGCGGGCAATCCGGATCGCGCGACCCAGCGACAGCGCCATCGAGATGGTGCGGGGCACCGCGGTGCGCCGGACGTCCGCACCGGTCATCGCGTACTCGGCGATGTGCCCGACGCCGCCCAGCCGGATGGTGACCGCGCGGGCCAGCCACTCGAGTTGCCGGTCGTCGTCACCGGTGTCGATGACGACCTTCTCGCCGCGCTCCCCCGCGAGCGCCAGCGGTGAGCCGTGCACCCCGTACACCGCGAAGGTCTCCATCGACAGTTCCGGGAAGGCCCGGCCCATGCCGTCGGCGTCGACCACCGGCAGCCCGGTCTCGGCGGCCACCACGAACGGGATCATCGAGTTGACCCCGCCGCACTCGATCGGCATCGTCGCGTCGGCCCGGCGGCCGAGGTGCTCCTCCAGGGTGCGCAGCGCCAGCGTCGGTTCCGTCCCGGCGGGGAGCTTCTCGATCATCACGGTGGGTGCGCCCATCTGGGCGGTCGGGATGACGAAGAAGTCGTCCGGCAGGTCGTCCCGGTCGCCCGGGTCCAGCACCGTGATGGCGCCGTCGCCGAGGACCTGCTGGACGAGCTTGGAGCCGATGTAGGGGTCGCCGCCGCCGCCGGTGCCGAGCAGGGTGGCGCCGCGGGCCAGGTCGGGCAGGTCGGCGGCGGTCAGCTGCCAGCTCATGAGGACACCTCCGTGATGCGCCCGTCCCAGCGGCGGGCGGGGACGTCGTACCCGAAGTAGCCGGGTCCGACCATGGCCAGCGCCGCCGGCGAATGCCAGCGCGGATCACTGGGGGCGGCGACCACCCGGACCCGCTGGCCGTACCGCAGACCCTCGGTGGTGATCGGCTCCCCGGTGTCGTGCTCCAGGACGACGATGAGATCCGGTGTGGTGGCGAGCACCTCGCCCATGGCGTCGGCGGCACTGCCCGCGGAGGCGATGAGGTGCTCGTTCTGGAAGTGCAGCGTCAGGTCGCCGTCGGCGCCGCGCCGGGTGGCGGTGCCCCGGGCGAACCCGGCGGTGGTGGCGCGGTGGACGTCGACGACCGTGCCGGCGAACAGGTCCCGGCCGGCCAGCAGCGCGACGGCCCGGTCCACCGGGTCGGTCTTGTCGGTGCGGGCGGCGGCGATGCCCGAACCGAGATCGATGCAGCGGCGCAGCGAGTCGCGGACCAGCGATTCCCGGGCCTGGGCGCCGCTCATGGCGAAGCCGCAGATCATCACCGAGCAGCCCATCTCGACGGCGGCGACCCGGGCGATGCGTTCGGTCCAGGTGTTGTCGACCGTCTGCAGGACACCGACGTTGCCCTTCTCGTCGGCGAACGCCAGCGGTGAGGCGCTGATGCCGTACAGGGTGGGCAGCACCATCTGGATCTCGGGGAACGCGCGGCCCATGCCGTCGGCGTCGAGCAGCGGCAGGCCCAGCGCGGCGGCCGCCGCGATCGGGATGGTGGAGTTGACCCCACCGATCTCCGCGCACGCCACGTGGGTGGCGGGCCGGCCCAGGTAGGTGCCGAGAGCCCGGACCGGATCGATGATCTCGTGCAGGGTGGGCAGCTTCTCGACCATGACGGTCGGGGCCCCCATCATGGCGACCGTGATGACGAGGGCGTCGTCGGGCAGTTCGTCCAGGCCGACCGCGGTGACGTCACCGTGCTCGTCGATCGCCTGCCGCGCGAGCAGCGCCCCGATGTAGGGGTCGCCGCCGCCACCGGTGCCGAGCACGGCCGCACCACGAGCCAGGTCGCCGATGGCGTCCGGACCGATGGTCCAGCTCATCAGACGTCCATCTCGAGATCGCCGACGGCCTTGGCCCGGATGCGGGTGGCGTTGCCCGGCAGGTACGGGATCGGCACCTCGTCGAAGTCGACGATGCCGACGGTGTCGGGGCGGGCGCCGGCGGCGATCGCCTTCTCCACCGCCTCCTGCTTGGCCGCGGCGATGGTCTCCTCGCGGCGGCTGGGCTCGACGGCGGTGATCTTGTCGATCTCGCCACCGACCTGGGCGATCGAGGCACCGATCGCGTTGGCCACCGAGTAGTTCTCCGGACGGTGCACCGTGCCGAAGAGCGGCAGCTCGTCGGGCAGCAGGATGGATCCG
>JBQGEH010000313.1:0-3855 GCA_052039515.1 Nakamurella sp.
GCCTCCGGTTCCAGCGGCGGGGCGTCGGCGGTACCGGTGCAGGTGTCGGCCGGCGCCTCGACCGGCGGTGCGGTCTCCGCCGGGGCGGCCGCCGCCGACGTCAGCACGGCGGCGGCCTGCGCGCCGAGGTCGGGTGCGGTGACCGGGGCGGGCACCGCGGCGTCGTCGCCGACCGCGGCGACCCGGGGATCGGCGGCCAGGGCCGCCCGCTGCGCCGGCGTGACGGTGGCGAGGACCACGTTGCCGGTGGTCAGGTGGGTGACGTCGGTGGGGTAGTCGCCCGGAAGGTCGTCGAGGACGGCGTTCTGGCCGGCCTCGGCCTGCTGGGGTCGCTCGGTGGCGGCGGTCCCGGCGAGGTCGTCGGCCAACGTCACGACCACCGTGACGGGTGGGTCCACGTCCGGTGCGGCCACCGCGGCGGCGCCGCCGGAGGCGACGATCGGCGTGGCCAGGACGGCGGCGAGCAGCAGCCGGGGGAGTGCGCGCATGGAGGTCTCTCCGGGGTCGGGGTGACGGTTCAGGGGGAGCGGCGGCGGAGACGGGCGGCCGCGACGAATCCGAGGCCGAGGACGATCAGGGCGAGTCCCCACCGGGCGGTGTCGCCGGCGGCGGTGCCGGTGGCGGCGAGGGTGTCGTCGGCAGGTCGGCTCGGGGTGGCGGTGACCGGCACCGTCGTCGGCACGGTGGTCGTCGGCACGGCGGTGGTCGGGGCCGGTGCAGTGTTGGGCGCAGGCTCCGGATCGACGACCGTGTAGGCGTACGGGAACACCGCGACGACATCCCCGGAGGCCTGCCCGGAGGCCAGGCCGCCGTTGCCGCCGGTGGTGGCCGGGGCGGTGACCAGCGCGAGCCGGCCCTCCACCCGGGTGCCGGGTGCGGCGGTGACCGGCATCACGACATCGACCGTCACCGTCGCTCCGGGGTCGACCACGAGCGGTGCCGCGTCCGGGGCAGGCCCGTCGGCGGTCATGAACGGCACTCCCGCCGGGTCGGTCACCGTGGTGTCGTAGGCCGCCGTCTCCACGGTGGCGGTCATCGCGACGCTGCCGTCCGGCGCGGGGTCCGCGCCGACCGGACCGGGAACGGCGAGCTCGGTGGCCCACGGGCCGGGGACGAGGTCGCCGGGAACGGTGACCACGGGGTCGGTCCCGGGTGCGCTGACGACCTCGGTGTCACCGGACGGCGAGATCACGCCCAGGACGGTGGGGGTCGTCGCGGCCCCGGTGACCGTGAGCGCGGCCGAGAACGGCGGCACCTCGAACACCGGGAGGGGGGCGCCCCGCCACGGCAGGTCGGCGGTACCGGTGGTCGTGGCGTCCGGCAGCGTGACCGTGGCGGTGTCCCCCGTGCGGGCGTCCAGCGACAGGCTCAACGGCGCCGGCCCGGGGTTGGTCACGGTCAGCCGGACCGGCACGGACGTCCCCGCGGTGCGGGTCCCGTCGGGCAGCCCGTCGGCGGTCGGACGGACCGCGTCGAGGGCGAGATCGACGGTGAACGGCGCGCCGGGACTGGCGGCGCGGTACTGGACACCCCAGAACGTGACGGTGTAGCGCCAGCGCCCGGGCTGCGGGTCGGCGACGGCCTGGGTCAGGGCCGCGCCGTCCGTGCCGTCGCCGCTGATTACGGACCGGGCGGAGCCGTCCGGGCCGACCAGGGTCGCGGTGGCGTCGATGGTGACGTCGGCGACCCGCAGACCGGCCGACAGCGACCGGTGCCCGGCGGGGACGTCCAACTCCCAGGTGTCGGTCTGGAACGGGGTCCGCTCCCCGTTGACCGGGCCGAGCGTGCCGGACACGGTCGCTGAACCGGCGGCGAGGTCGACCGGCCGGCGGCGCACCACCGGGATGGTCAGCTCGTCACCCAGCCGCAGCGTGGCAGCCGCGTCACCCGGGGTGTCCAGCGGCGGCACGGACAGCGTCACCGGCGCCTGCCCGCCGGCCGGGACGACCACCGGCGCCGCGTCGGTCACCGTGCGACGGGTGGCCCGTTCGACCGTGAGGTCACCGATGAACTCCAGGCCGGGGGAGGCCAGCGGGACGACCGTCCAGACGCCGGCCTCCGGTCGGGGGAGGTACAGCTGGAAGCCGGTGGCCGAAGAGCCGAACCCGGCCAGGGTGCCGTCCGGCGTGAAGACGGCCACCCGGACGACCGTGTACGGGACGACTCCCGCCGGCACCGCGTTCAGACGCAGCCGCATCCACGGCAGGCCGTCCTGGACGGTGACGGGGACCGAGGTGCTGATCGTCCCGGTCCCGAAGAACCCGTCGGAGAAGACCGGGGCGTCGGCGGCGAACGACACCGGATGGGTGGTGGTCAGCGCGGGGTCGATGCGGTCCTCGGTGACCGCCGGGGTCATCGTCACGGCGGCCTCGGTCGGATTCACGACCGTGGTCCGGATCTGCTGCGCGGTGGTGCCGACCACGGTGACCGGGCCGCTGTCGGCGAGCAGCGTCCCGGCCGGGACCGGGGCGGGCGCCCCGACGACGGGAGTGCCCCGTCCGGGCGCGGGCAGCGATCGGGCGGCGAGGACGGCGGCGTAGGCGTTCACCTGGCCGGATCCCTGCTGATCGGCGGGCAGTCCGAGGTCGTCGGCGGTGCCGGCGATGATCTGCTGGACCTGGGCGGGTGTGGGGTCCGCGCCCCCGTGGCCGTCCCGGTAGGCCTGCACGACGAGCGCCGCCACGCCGGCCACGAACGGTGCCGCCTGACTGGTGCCGGCGAAGTTGACCAGGTTGCTGGTCCGTCCGGTGTCGCCGACGGCCAGGCACTGGCCGAAGCGCGGATCGGCGCTGCAGGCCGACCAGCCGGAGTCCCCGGGGGCGACGACGTCGAGGGAGGACCCGCCCTGCGTGACGCCGGCCGCGGAGCTGATCGAGGTGGAGCCGTTGCGCCACGCCCCGGATCCGAACCGCGTGAAGCCGTAGCCGCCGACCTGGGCCGCGACCCGCCCGTTGACGGTGGCGCCCACCCCGATGACCCGGGGGTCGGTGGCCGGGTTGCCGACCGTCCGGTTGGCCCCGGTGTCGCCGGTGGACGCGACGACGGTGATCCCGGCGTCGATGGCGGCGTCGTTGGCCGCGTCGACGGCGCGGCGTCCCCCGACGTCGGGGACGGATTTGACGTCGAAGGACTCGTTGATGACGTCGACGCCGGCGGCGATGAAGTGGTCGATCGACATCACCGTGCCCGCGGTGGTGAGGGTGCCGCCGTCGTAGGCGTCGGTGGCGACGACGTCGGCCGCCGGGGCGACACCCACCACCCGGATCCAGCAGTGGCCGTCGGGGAGCAGCACGGCATCGGGAGCGATGTCGGCGGCCAGGTCGTAGGTGACCACGCCCTGTGCGACGACGGAGGAGACGTCCCCGAACGCCTCCTCGCCTTCGGCGTTCTGTGCCGTGCCGTCGGCGACGTAGGTCCGGTAGTCCACGACCGCGGGGGTTCCGTCGGGCCGGATGAAGTCCGGCGCCAGCGGGTCGAGGTTGGTGGTGACGATGCCGACCGTGACTCCAGCGCCGTCGTAGCCCAGGGAGGCGGCGGTCGGCGCGGTGGGGTCGTCCGAGCGCACGTTCATGGTCTGCAGGGCCTCGGGTTCGAGCTGCGGGGCGTCCTGGGTCCCGGTGCACGCTCCCGGCGGAGTGGGCAGCGGCGGCAGGGTCTCCGGTGCGGTGGGCGCCGTGGCGGCCGGGCGTGGCATCGGGGCGTCCACGGCGACCGAGGCGACCCTGGGGTCGAGGGACAGCCGCTGTCGCTGCGCCGGGGTGACCGAGGCGATCATCACGTTGGCGGTGGTCAACGAGTGCACGTCCCGCGGCGCCCGACCGCCCACGTCGGTGAGCAGATCGTGGTGGGCGTCGG
>JBQGEH010000314.1:0-2130 GCA_052039515.1 Nakamurella sp.
CGAGGTCCGCCAGGTCGCGGCGGCGCGCAGCCTGCTCGCGCTCGTGGGCGACCGGGTGCCCAGCTGGTCGTGGGTGTTGCGCCGGGGCGCCGGCGCCGGACTGTCGGGGGACGCGGTGGCCGAGACCCTCGACCGCCGGCCCGTCGGGGTGCTGCCCGGGGTGCGGGCCGTCCGGACGGCCGCCCTGCGCGGAGATCCGCCGCACCGCGTCGGCCACCCCCGCTGGGCCGCCGCGGTCTCGGCGCTCACCCGCGCGGTGGCGTGAGCGTGTCGCGCGGCGGCGGGATCGCCGATCGCGACCTCGCCGCGCTGCGGGCGCGGCTGGCCGACCGCGGTGGTGAGCCGGCCCCGGCCGAGGTCGTCGAGGCCATGCGCGCGCTCGGTCTCGTGGTCAGCGAGGACTCCGTGCTGGCCACCGTCACCCGGCTGCGCCGCGACGCCACCGGGGCCGGTCCGTTGGAGGAGCTGTTGCGGCGTCCCGGCGTCACCGACGTGCTGGTCAACGGCCCCGACCAGGTGTGGACCGACGGGGAGGACGGTCTGCAGCGCACGGGGCTGCGGTTCGGCTCCGACGAGGAGGTCCGCCGGCTCGCGGCGCGGCTGGCCGCCGCGGTGGGACGACGGCTCGACGACGCCAACCCGTGGGTCGACGCCCGACTGCCCGACGGCACCCGCGTCCACGCCCTGCTCGGCGTGGTGGGCGACGTGGGCACGTGCCTGTCGCTGCGCGTCCCCGCCCGACGCACCATGACGCTGGACGAGTGGGTGGCCGCGGGGTCGTTGACCGCGGGTGCTGCGCAGGTGCTGGCCGGCCTGGTCGCCGCTCGCGCCGCGTTCCTGGTCAGCGGCGGGACCGGCTCGGGCAAGACGACGCTGCTCGCCGCGTTGCTGTCCCTGGTGCCGGCCACCGAACGGGTGCTGGTCGTGGAGGACTCGCGCGAGCTGCGACCCCGCCACCCGCACTGCCTGCGGCTCGAGGCCCGTCCGGCCAACGCCGAGGGCGCCGGGCGGATCACCCTGACCGACCTGGTCCGGCAGGCGCTGCGGATGCGACCGGACCGGCTGGTGCTCGGCGAGGTGCGCGGCGCCGAGCTGTGCGACCTGCTGACCGCGATGAACACCGGTCACGAGGGCGGCTGCGGCACCGTCCACGCGAACTCGGCGGCCGACGTCCCGGCGCGGCTCGAGGCGCTCGCCGCGCTGGGTGGTCTGAGTCGCGAGGCCGCGCACGCCCAGATGGCCGCGGCCATCGAGGTGGTGATCCATCTCGAGCGCGGCCCGGACCGGCGGCGACGGCTCCGGGAGATCTCGGTGCTCGACGCCGATCCCGTCACCGGGCGGGTGAGCGTACGACCCGCCCTGGCCTTCGACGCCGGCCATCCGGTCACCACCCGGACCGGACCGGGGCTGGACCGGCTCGAGCGGCTGGTGCGCCGATGAGACCGGACGGTGGCGTCCCCACTCCGATCGATCGCGCCGCTCTCGCCCCGCTCGCGCTGGTCGTCGCGGTGGGCGTGGGAGTCTGGCTGCTGATCCCGCCCGCCGCCGTGAGGGCCACCGGTCGGCTGCGGCCGCCCGGTCTGCCGGTCGACGCGTCGCGGCCCGGTCCGGGACGAGGGCTCCGGTGGCTGCTGGCCGGCGGCCCGCGGATCGGGGTCGGGCTGGACGGCGTCCGTGGTCTGACGTTGGGGGTGGTCGCCGCGCTGGTGCTCGGGACGACCGGGGTGCTGCTGCTGCGTGCCCACCGACGTCGGGCCGGCCGGCGCCGGGCCGTCGCCGTGGCCCGGGCCGCCCGGGTGCTCGCCGCCCAGCTGACCATCGGTCAGGCGCCCGCCACGGCCCTGCGGTCGGCCGCCGAGGACTGTCCCGTCCTGGCCGGCGCGGCCGCGGTCGACCGGTGGGGCGGTTCGGTGACCGAGCACTGGCGGACCGAGTCCCGACGCCCCGGCGCCGACGGCCTGCGCCGGATCGCGGCGGCGTGGGAGCTGTCGTCGGCCACCGGTGCCGCGCTGGCCCCCGCGCTGGAGCGGGTCGCGAGCGCCCTGACCGAGGAGCACCGACTGTCCTCGGTCCTCGACGCCGAACTGGCCGCCCCGCGCGCCACGGCGCGGCTGCTCGCCGCGCTGCCGG
>JBQGEH010000315.1:0-4362 GCA_052039515.1 Nakamurella sp.
CAGGTGGACCAGCGCGCTGTGCGAGCCCTCGACGGCCTCGAACGTGCGGGCGATCAGCTCCGGGCGGGCCTGCGTCAGCACCTGGATCCGGACGTCGTCGGGAATCGCGTCCTGCTCGATGATCTCGCGGACGAAGTCGAAATCGGTCTGGCTGGCGGCCGGGAAGCCGACCTCGATCTCCTTGTAGCCCATCTGCACCAGCAGGTCGAACAGGCGGCGCTTGCGGGCCGGGGTCATCGGGTCGATCAGCGCCTGGTTGCCGTCCCGCAGGTCGACCGCGCACCACAGCGGGGCCTTCTCGATGACCTTGTTCGGCCAGGAGCGGTCGGGCAGGTCGATGGGGGTGAACGGCTGGTAGCGCTGTACGGGCATCGCGCTGGGCTTCTGGCGGTTCCAGCTGGGCTGGCCGGCGGGGATGTCGCCGGCCGGGGTGCGGACGCCGGTGGCGCGGGAGAAGGTGGTCATGGTGTTCCTCGTTCGTGACGGAGCGGTCGGGGGCTGCATTCGGCAGACCGGCACGACAGAGCCCCGCGACGAGGAGGCCGGTCTCTCAGGCCTCGTCGCGGCAGCTAAGGAGCAGGCCGGCGACGGAGATCGCGCCGGACGCCGCAGGGTGCGCCACGGTTCGGAACCCTACCCCCGGGTGCGTGGTGGGGCGCAACCCGGTGGGGGTGGGGGGCGTTTCGGGGCGTGGGGTTGGGCGCAGGTGTGTGCCTTCGCGACCGGTGCGCCAGCTCCGCGACCGGTGCAGCCGTCGCGAAGGTCCAATTCCGGTCGCGAAGACGTGATCATTCCCGGCCGGCGGTCGGTGAGATTCTCACCGGCGCCGCGGGTCTGTACGAACCGGCGGGCGTGAACCCCCGTTCTGTCAGCTCCCGACCGCGCTGCAGAGCGCGTGCGACTCGCTGCCGCAAGCGCTGCGGCTCGTCGAGGTCGCGCCAGACCACCCGGAGGACGAGGTACCCCAGACCGCGGATCGCGTCCTCGCGACGTTTCTCGGCGAGCACCGCCTGCTCGAGGGATTGGCCCGGGGCCCGTGAGGCCAGGTACTTCTGCTGTCCGTCGAACTCGATGACGAGTAGCGACTCCCGCACGGCGAAGTCCGTGCGAGCGACGAAACGGCCTTCGTCGTCGGTCAGAGTCACCTGACTGTCCAGCGCTGGTAGCGAGCTGAGGGCCAGCCGGGTCAGCGATTCACCGGGGCTCTCCGCCCGACCATCGGCCGACTGGAGGGCCCGGCGTGCGGTGCGGATGCCGGGGAGACCCGCGCACCGGTGCATCGCCTCCCGCAGGTCGGCCGGAGTGGTCATCCGTCGTCGGAGTGCGCAGTCGGCAGCCACCACCGCGGCCGCCGACGATTCGGACCGGGCCAGATCGACCAGAGTCCGGGCGACGGTGGTGACCACGACGGCGTCCACGGTGGTCCGCTCGTCGTCCCGGAGCACGCCGGCGTGGTCGATCCGGGCCGGTGTTCGCCGGCCGCTCCGGGCGCCCGGCCTGGTGAAGTGGACCGCCGTCGTGTCCACTCGATACAACGGCAGTCGCCAACACGCGGCCGCCGAGGCATGACTCACCACGCAGTGGTCCTGATCGCTCGCTGCGGTGAGGGAGGCCAGGCGATGCCGCTCCGCATCGCCGAGGGACTCGAGCTCCGCAGGAGCGACGTACGAGCCGCGTCGCAGGCGCGTCAGGTCGCCGCTCCGTTGGCTGATCCGCAGGTCATGATCGGTGAACCCGTCAGCCAGGGCGGTGCGACGCCGGATGACGGTCGGGCTGGGTCGGCTCTCGGGCATCGCCTGAGCGTCCGCCGCGGCCCGTCCCGTCCGCTCGAAACCAGCGGCGTTCTGTGGATGAATTCGGGCCTGTGGACACAGGGCGGACCCGTCTCGTCGGACCGGTCGCACGGTTCGCGGCCATTGCGTCAGGTTCGCATCCACTGCAGCAGTCGCGAAGGCGGTGAAGTGGTCGCGAAGGGCACAGCTGGGCCCGGCAGCGGGGGCGGGCGGGGGAGACGGCCCCGTCCCGCACTCAGCCCCGGGTGACCCAGACGGCCCGGGTGGCGAGGTCACCCATGTCGACGGTGGTCTCGTCGGGAGCGTGCAGGGTGAGGGTGGTGCCGGCGCCGAACGGCTGGCGGCGCACGACGGTGACCCGGCGGTCCAGGGCGAGCCCGAGATCATCGAAGTAGCGCAGCATCTCGGGGTCCTCGTCGGAGATCCGGGCGACCACGCCGGTCTCGCCGGGCTCGAGCAGGGACAGCCGCCGCGCGTCCGGGCGCCGCCGCTCCCCGTCGGCCGACGGGATGGGGTCACCGTGCGGGTCGCGCACCGGGTGCCCGAGCTTGGCGTCGATGCGCGACAGCATCAGGTCGGAGATCGCGTGTTCGAGCACCTCGGCCTCGTCGTGCACCTCGTCCCAGGTGTAGCCGAGCTCGGCGACCAGGTACGTCTCGACCAGCCGGTGCCGGCGCATCATGCGCAGCGCCACCGCCCGGCCGGCGTCGGTCAGCTCGACCGCGCCGTACGGCCGGTGGTTCACCATCCCGAGGGCGGCGAGCTTGCGGATCATCTCCGACGACGTCGACGGCGACACCCCGACCAGCGAGGCCAACAGCGACGTGGTGATCTGGACGTCGTCCCACTCGCCGGCCGTGCAGATCTGCTTCAGGTAGTCCTGCATGACAGGGCTGAGCTCAGCGGTGCGTGCGGACTCCGAGGCGGACACCCGCCCAGCCTAAGGCCCTCGACCTGCCCGGACAGCGCCTGCTCAGTGCGCGAAGACCTCCAGCGCGGCCAGCGCGCACAGCAGGGAGGTCAACGCGAGCACCGCGCCCTCCCAGGCCGAACGGCGCGGCGACGAGGGGTGCGGTGCCCGTCGGTAGCTCGCGCGGGCGGTCGGATTCGGCATACCGAAACTCTACCCACCGGTGCCACGAAACGACGGTCGGCGGCCGACCGATTCCGTCTCAGGACCGATTCAGACCGCGTCGGATGAGTTCGGCCCCCACGCACCCGCCCGGAGCGGCAGGAAGGCCCATCCGGCGCCGGTATCCTCGATGCGGCCGTGCGCACCGCCGTGCAGCCGACGCCAACCCCACAACTGCGAAGGGTGTCCTCCGGTGAGCCTGGTGGTCCAGAAGTACGGCGGCTCCTCCGTGGCCACCGCCGAACGGATCAAGCGGGTCGCCGAGCGCATCGTGGAGACCGCCGCCGCCGGCAACGAAGTGGTGGTGGTCGTCTCCGCCATGGGTGACACCACCGACGAGCTGCTCGACCTCGCCCAGCAGGTCTCGCCGCTGCCGCCGGGCCGGGAACTGGACATGCTGCTGACCTCCGGCGAGCGCATCTCCAACGCGCTGGTCGCGATGGCCATCGACGCGCTGGGCGCCGAGGCCCGCTCGTTCACCGGCTCCCAGGCCGGCGTCATCACCACCTCGGTGCACGGCAAGGCCCGCATCATCGACGTCACCCCGGGCCGCATCCGTTCCGCGCTCGACCAGGGGGCGATCGCGCTTGTCGCGGGCTTCCAGGGGGTCTCGCAGGACACCAAGGACATCACCACGCTGGGTCGCGGCGGCTCCGACACCACCGCGGTCGCGCTGGCCGCCGCACTGAACGCCGACGTCTGCGAGATCTACACCGACGTGGACGGCGTCTTCTCCGCCGACCCGCGGATCGTGCCGGACGCCAAGAAGCTCGACACCGTCACCTACGAGGAGATGCTCGAGATGGCCGCGTCCGGCGCCAAGGTGCTGATGCTGCGCTGCGTCGAGTACGCCCGCCGCTACGACGTCCCCGTCCACGTCCGCTCGTCCTACTCGAACCGCAGCGGCACCCTCGTCACCGGAAGCATGGAGGATCTCCCCATGGAGGCAGCGCTGATCACCGGCGTCGCGCACGATCGCAGCGAGGCCAAGGTGACCGTCGTCGCGGTGCCCGACCACCCGGGGGTCGCGGCCAAGATCTTCCGCACCATCGCCGACGCCGAGATCGACGTGGACATGGTCGTGCAGAACATCTCCCGCGGCGCCGAGGGCCGCACCGACATCACGTTCACGCTGCCCAAGGCCGACGGTGACCGGGCCGTCGCCGCGCTCAACGCCAAACGCGACGAGCTGGAATTCAGCAACATCATCTACAACGACCTGGTCTGCATGGTGTCGCTGATCGGCGCCGGCTTGCGCTCGCACCCGGGGGTCATCGCGACGTTCTGCGAAGCACTGGCCGAGGCCAAGGTCAACATCGACATCATCTCGACCTCAGAGATCCGCATCTCCGTCCTGGTCAAGGACTCCGAACTGGACGTCGCCGTCAAGGCGCTGCACGCCGCGTTCGAGCTGGGCGGCGACGAAGAGGCGATCGT
>JBQGEH010000316.1:0-2778 GCA_052039515.1 Nakamurella sp.
CCGCTCGAGGGCGTGCTTGAGCTCGCGGTGCGGTCCGATGCGGGGGCGTCCCAGCACGGTGCGGGCGAACGGGACGGGGGATCCAGAGGCGGTCATGGCGTCTTCCGGGTACGGCCGACCACCGGCCTACCCGCGGCGCGGGACGGTCGGGGACGGGCTGCGGTGGGACCGGGGACGGCGTCCCCGGCGCGCATGGCAGGGCACGGCCGGGCGGCGGACCCACCGGGAGGGTGTCCCGGGCCGTCGATCGGCCGGGGATCTCCCGACACGGAGGACGGCGGTCGCCAGCACGGACCGCTGCGGGGCAGGCCGGGGACGAACCGCCGGCGCCCTCTCGCCACTCCGACCCGCCTCTGCGGACGCCGGGACAGCTTCGACACCACCGCGCACCGGAGTGCGGCGGGGTGAACCACGAGCACCGGGATCATAACCACACGTCCACGCGGACCGACAACCGGAATCGCCGGTTCGGTGCTTCACTGGACCGATGGCGACGGTGCGGGGTTTGCGGGCACTCGTGGCCGAATCGTGGTTCCGGTCGGCCGCCGCCGGGGTCAGCGCCGACACCGTGCACGCACCGATCACGCTGCCCGACGACACGCTGCGCGACCACCGCGCGGCGCACCCGCTGGCCCGGGTCTTCCCGCTGCTGGAGGACGTGCTCGGGGCGGCCGCACGGGACTGCGACGCGATCATGGCCGTCAGCGACGAGGCCGGCCAGCTGTTGTGGTTGTGCGGGCAGCCCGCCGTGCTGCGCCGGGCGGAGTCCATCGGCTTCGTCGAGGGCAGCAACTGGGACGAGACGTTGGCCGGCACCAACGCGCCGGGGATGGCGCTGCGGCTCGACGAACCCGTCCAGGTGGTGCGGGCCGAGCACTTCCGGACGTCGGTGCAGCGGTGGAGCTGCGCGGCCACCCCCATCCACGACCCGACGACCCACGCGTTGCTGGGCGTCCTGGACATCACCGGCGGGGCGGCGATCGAGGTGCCGCAGACGATGGGCATGGTCCGCGCCGCGGCCCGCATGGCCGAAGCGGAGCTGGCCCGGGACAGCCTGCAGCGCAGCGGTTCTCCGGAGGTCACCGGGCGGTCCGAGCTCGCCGTCGGGATCGAGTCGCTGGGCCGCCACGAGAGTCTGCTGACGGTGACGACGGGATCCCGGGCGCCGGTGACGATCCGGCTCAGCCCGCGGCACTCCGAGATCGTGCTGCTGCTGGCGTGCGCGCCGCGGGGGCTGTCCGGCGACGAGCTGGCCGTGCTGCTGTACGAGCAGGACACCTCCGACTCCACGATGCGGGCCGAGCTGAAGCGGCTCCGCGGTCTGCTCGGCGACGAGCTGCTCGCGTCCCGGCCGTACCGGCTGGTCGCCGAGGTCAGCGGGGACTGGCTGGCGGTGCAGGCCCGGCTGGCCGCCGGTGACGTGGCCGGAGCCCTGCTGGCCTACCGCGGTCCGCTGCTGCCGCAGTCGACCGCACCCGGGGTCGGGCGGCTCCGGTCGGAGCTCGAACACGCACTGCGGCAGGCGGTGCTCGACAGCCGGCAGGGCCACCTGATGTCGACCTGGACCCGTTCGGCGTGGGGGACCGACGACTACGTGATGTGGCGGGCCCAGTACGAGTCGTTGCCGGCGGCCAGCCCGCTCCGGCCACTGGCCGCGGCTCAGTTGCGGCGGTTGGACCGGGAACTCGGCGTCGACCGGCCGGACCTGCGTACGCGCGGATTGTGACCGGCGCAACGTCGTCGCAACGTCGCGGCTCCTACCGTGGCGGCGTCACCGGGTCCGACGACCCGGGACACACCACGACGACGTGAATCGAGGGAGACAGCAATGACGGTGTACCCCCAACCCGGATCGTCCGACTCGCCGGTGTCGGTGAAGACCCGCTACGGGCACTTCATCGGCGGCCAGTGGGTGGATCCCACCAAGGGGCAGTACTTCGAGGACTTCGCGCCCGCCACCGGCCGGGCGTTCACCGAGATCGCCCGGGGCACGGCCGAGGACATCGAGGCCGCGCTGGACGCCGCGCACGCCGCGGCCGACGCCTGGGGCCGGACGTCGACCACCGAACGCTCCAACAAGCTGCTGCAGATCGCCGCGATCATGGAGGCGAACCTGGAGGACCTGGCCGTCGCCGAATGCTGGGACAACGGCAAGGCGGTCCGCGAGACCCTGGCGGCGGACCTGCCGCTGGCCATCGACCACTTCCGCTACTTCGCCGGCGCGCTGCGCGCCCAGGAGGGCGGCATCTCCGAGATCGACGAGAACACCATCGCTTACCACTTCCACGAGCCGCTGGGCGTGGTCGGCCAGATCATCCCGTGGAACTTCCCCATCCTGATGGCGGTGTGGAAGCTCGCACCGGCGCTGGCCGCCGGCAACGCGGTGGTCCTCAAGCCGGCCGAGCAGACACCGTGGTCCATCCTCAAGCTCGCCGAGCTCATCGGGGACGTGCTGCCGGCCGGGGTGCTCAACATCGTCAACGGCTTCGGCGTGGAGGCCGGCAAGCCGCTCGCGTCCAACAAGCGGATCGCGAAGATCGCTTTCACCGGGGAGACCACCACCGGCCGGCTGATCATGCAGTACGCCTCGCAGAACATCATCCCGGTCACCCTGGAGCTGGGCGGCAAGTCGCCGAACATCTTCTTCGACGACGTCGCTGCGGCCAACGACGCGTTCTTCGACAAGTCCCTCGAGGGCTTCACGATGTTCGCGCTGAACCAGGGCGAGGTGTGCACCTGCCCGTCCCGCGCGCTCATCCAGTCCAGCATCGCCAGCGA
>JBQGEH010000317.1:0-4446 GCA_052039515.1 Nakamurella sp.
GGTGTGCACCGGATCGAACCAGACGACCACCGACCCGGTCCGCGGGTAGGCGTGCACGGCGCGCACGCCCGGGACCGTGACCACCGCGTCCTCGATCGTCACCGCCCGCGCGGTGTCGCCGCGGAGCCAGTCCGCCGTCAGCCGCAGCCGGCCGGCGGCGTGCGCGACGACAGGCATCAGTGCTGGTGGTCGTGCGCGGTCCGGGCGCCCGGGGCGGGAGCCTGCTCGCCGACCCGCTCGCGGGCCTCGGCGACGATGTCGGCGGCGGTCAGCCGGGTGTTCTCCGCGCCGTGCTCCGCGGCCCGCAGCGTCTTCAGCCCTGCGGCGGTGACCCCGACGGCGGCGCGGTGCGCGGCCCGCCCGAGGCGCCCGCTGCGGGCGGCGTTGACCACGGTGACGCCGGCGACGCCGCTGATCACGGCGCCGGCCGCCTTGCCGAGCAGGGTGTGGATGGTCATCAGGTCCTCCGGGAGCGTGGAACACGAACCCGGCCATCATTATCGAGAACAGTTATCGAAATCAACACGGCCCGGCGTGGCTCAGGACGTGGGCGCGTCCATCCCGGTCATGCCGTCCATCCCGGTCGTTCCGGTGCCGGACGTCGTGCCGTCGGAGCTGCCGCTGGGTACCGACGCCGAGGCGCCGGTGGACAGCGGCTGCTGGCCGTAGGTGCCCTCCAGCAGCTGGGTCATCGAGGCGATCTCGGCGACCTGGCTCTGGGCCATCTTCAGCGCCATGTTCTTCACGACGGGGTTGGTGGCGTAGGTGGCGGCGTAGTCCATCATCGGCACCCCGCCCTCGTGATGACGGATCATCAGCTGCAGGAAGTACGCGTCCGAGGCGTCACCACGCAGCGTCTTCAGCGTGTTCACCTCGGCCGTCGTGGCCATCCCGGGCATCAGGGCCCCGGCGGCGATCGACGCGGCGTCCATGGTCGTCATCACCGCGGACGGGTCACTCATCCCCGGCATCCCGGCCATCCCGGCCATGTCGTGACCACCGGCGCCGGACATCCACGCCATCAGCGGCCGGGGGTTGTTCAGCGAATAGCCCCACAGCTGCAGGAAGCCGCCCATCTGGCCGATCTGCGAGGTCTGCTGGTACTCGATGTCGTAGCCGATGCCGGCCACCTCGGCGCGGCCCCCGTTGAGCTGCACCAGGTGCGCGAGCTCCACACCCTGCTCGTGGTGCACGGTCATGTCGTAGAGGAATCCGACGTCGACGGAGTCGGCCGCGGGCCGCTCGAGGGCGTCCGCCGTGGGTGACGTCGTGCTGCCGAGGGTCAGGCCGATGGTGCCGCCGATCAGCAGCATCACGACCGCGCCCAGGGCCAGCACCGCCGCGGTGCCGCCGCGGCCCCATCGTTGGAAGACCGAGGACGACGGGCCGGGACGGGTGATCTCCCGGGCCGGGGTGGGTTCGCCGGGGGTCATCCGGTGGTCGCCGCCGAGGACTCGGTGGTGCCGGTGCCGTCGGTGGTGCCGGTGGTCCCCGCGTCCCCGGTGGGGGTGGCGTCCGCGGAGGTGGTGGCGGTGTCGGTACCGGACTCGCTCATCCCGGTCTCCGGGGCGGTCTCGGTCTGCAGCTCGGCGCTGTCCTGGGTGACGACCGCGCCGCTCTGACCGCCGGTGCCGTCCATCTGCACGGCGTCGGCGCCGGGGGCCTCGGCGACGAACGCCGGCGGGTTGGCCGTGTCGAAGGTCGGCTGGGCGCAGGTGCCGTTGACCTCGGGGGTGAGGTAGGGGTTGCGCTGCAGGGCGGTGATGAACTGCTGGATGCGCGGATCGGACGCCGAGTCGAGCTTGAGCTGGTGCGCCCAGGCCTGCAGCGAGATCTTCGAGTCGAGGCCGGGGTAGGGGCTCAGGGTGATGTACTGCTTGCCCTGCACCAGGCCCTTGAGGGTGTCCAGATCGCCGCCGATGGTGTCCGGGTTGTAGGTGATCCAGATGGCGCCGTGCTCGAGGGTGTGCACCATGTTCTCGTTGCGGACGGCGACGTCGTAGACGACGCCGTTGCAGGCGGCCCACTCGGCGTCGTGCGGCCCGCCCACCGGGGGGTAACGGTCGTAGTTCACCCGGGTCGGCGGGGTGACGTGCAGACCGACCTTGTAGGTGTCGGTGGCACCGGCGTAGACGCCCTCGATACCGGTGGACGGGTCCTGGTTCGTCTCCGACGGCACGAACGGGGCCAGCGCCTCGGCGGCGTTGTTCTTGTCCTCGCGGGCGTTGAACACCACCAGGAAGATGGTCGCGGCCAGCGCCACGACGACGGCCACCGCGGTGATGGTCAGCCAGGGCAGCCCGGTGCGCTGGTTGATCACCGGGAGGTCGCGGCGGGCCTTCTTCGCGTTCTTACCACTGGCCATCATGGAGAGGGGACCTCGTTCTGCTGGTGATTCGGGTGGGCGGGGAATGCGGCGCGCGGCGGCGGACGCGACGCCCGTCCCCCCGGCAACGGCCACCCATCCTACGGAGCGGCGGGTCGCGGGACGGTCACCGTCTCCGGTGGGTTCTCTGTGAACGACGGTGAGCGGGCACGACCCACCCGGATGCCCGGTCGCGGGCCCCGCGACGGCTGCGGAGTGTGACGTAGCCGACGTCGCACGCTCGACACCGGTCGGCCGATGGGGAAGATTTCGCCCGGATGGTGTGTTGTAGGAAGTAGCCGACCCTGGATGCGCTGGTGGAAACATCGACAGACGGCGTCGTGAACCGACGCGGCAGTCGAGCATGGGCGATGCGGGAGGTTCGATTCCTCCCGTCGGCACTCACTCCTCCCCGATTCCGCCCCGGTGCGGCCGGTGGTGGTCCGGGCCACGTCCCGGCGCCGTCCGCGGTGTCAAAACCGCTGTTCAGACCTTCCTAAGATGGAGGGGTGAACCCCGCACAACTCTCGGCCGTCATCCAGGCCGCCCTCGTGGCCGGGCTGACCGCCGACGGCCTCGACCCGGCGCAGCTGCCCGAGGTCGTCGTGGAGCGCCCGCGCAGCCGTGAGCACGGCGACTACGCGACCTCGGTCGCGCTGAAACTCGCGAAGCAGCTCGGCCGCAAGCCCCGTGACATCGCCCAGGACCTCGCCGACCGACTGGTCGGCGCCGACGGGATCGCCGCGGTCGACGTGGCCGGGCCCGGGTTCCTCAACATCACCCTCGACACCGGCGCGGCCGGTGCGGTGGTCGGGCAGATCGTCGCGGCCGGCGAGGACTACGGACGCGGGACGACGCTGGCCGGGAAGCGGATCAACCTCGAGTTCGTCTCCGCCAACCCGACCGGTCCGGTGCACATCGGCGGCGCCCGCTGGGCCGCCGTCGGTGACGCTCTCGGCCGGGTGCTCGCCACCCAGGGGGCGGAGGTGGTGCGGGAGTACTACTTCAACGACGCCGGTGCTCAGATCGACCGGTTCGCGGGCTCGCTGCTGGCCGCCGCGCGCGGCCGCGACACTCCCGAGAACGGCTACGGCGGCGCCTACATCGGTGAGATCGCCGCCCAGGTCAGCGCCTCCCACCCGGAGGTCGCCACGCTGGACGACGACGCCGCGGCGAAGGTCTTCGCCCGGGCCGGGGTGGACCTGATGTTCGACGACATCAAGGCCACCCTGCACGCCTTCCGCACCGACTTCGACGTCTACTTCCACGAGGACTCGCTGCACACCTCCGGGGCGGTCACCGCCGCGGTCAGCCGGTTGCAGCGCAGCGGGCACCTGTACGAGAAGGACGGCGCCTGGTGGCTGCGCAGCACCGAGTACGGCGACGACAAGGACCGGGTGGTCATCAAGAGCGACGGCAATCCCGCCTACATCGCCGGTGACCTCGCCTACTTCCTGGACAAGCGCTCCCGCGGCTTCGACCTGTGCATCTACAGGCTCGGTGCGGACCACCACGGCTCCATCGCGCGCCCCAAGGCGGCCGCGGCCGCGTTCGACGACGACCCGGACACCGTCGAGGTGCTGATCGGGCAGCTGGTCAACCTGGTCGCAGGCGGCCAGCCGGTGCGGATGAGCAAGCGGGCCGGCACCGTCATCACCCTCGACGACCTCATCGACGCCCTCGGGGTCGACGCCTCCCGGTACGCGCTGATCCGCTACTCGGTCGACACCACCCTGGACCTCGACCTGGACCTGTGGGCCCGGCAGACCAACGACAACCCGGTCTTCTACGTGCAGTACGCGCACGCCCGGCTCGCGTCGCTCGGCCGCAACGCCGCCGACCTGGGCCTGACCAGCGGACCCGGGGTGGACTTCGACCCGTCGCTGCTGGACACCCCGCAGGAGTCCAACCTGCTCGCCCAGCTGGCCGCGTTCCCGTCGATGCTGGCCACCGCGGCCGAACTGCGCGAGCCGCACCGGGTCGCCCGGTACCTGGAGGACCTGGCGTCCGGGTTCCACAAGTTCTACGACGTGGTCCACGTGCTGCCCCGGGGCGACGAGGTCGCGGGTCCGTCGCACGTC
>JBQGEH010000318.1:0-4765 GCA_052039515.1 Nakamurella sp.
GACCCGGGCGGCGAGCCGGTCGTAACCAAGGCGCCGCGCGCGGCCTGGCGGGACGCCGACATCGCCACCCCCCCCCAAGAGCGGCGCGGCACGACCTTCGTCGCCCACGTCCGCTACGCCAGCACCGGCGCCCTGACCACGGCCAACACCCATCCGTTCGTCCAGGACGGCCGATTGTTCGCGCACAACGGCGTGCTCACCGGTCTCGACCGGCTCGACGCCCGGCTGGCCGAGCTGGGGGTCACCGACCTCGTCGGCGGCCAGACCGACAGCGAGCGGATGTTCGCCCTCATCACTGCCGAGACCCGGTGTGCTGACGATGATCTCGGCGCGGGGATCGTCGCCGCGGTGGGCTGGATCGCCGCCCACCTGCCGCTGTACTCGCTGAACTTCGTGCTGGCCACCGCCACCGAGCTGTGGGGCCTGCGCTACCCGGCGAGCCACGAGCTGTGGCTGCTCGAACGGGGTGGCACCCGGGGGCCGCTGGACGCGGCCAGCGCGCGGATCCGGGCCCGGTCGGCGGGGCTGGCCGACCAGCCGGCCGTGGTGCTGGCCACCGAGCGGATGGACGACGACCCCGGCTGGCGGCTGCTGGCCCCCGGTGAACTGCTGCGCATCGACGCGTCCCTGCGGTGCCACCCGACCACCCCGTTCGCCGCGCCCGCCCAGCTGCTGACCCTGGCCGACCTCGACGAGGACGCGGCCCGCTCGCAGCACCCCGCGGTCTGACCGGTCAGGCGGCGTGCACGGTCACGGCGTAACCGTCGGGATCGCGCAGCACGAAGGTGCGGCCGAACGGGCCGTCGAACGGCGGGGTGACGATGGGGACGCCGTCCGCCGCCAGCCGGTCGTGCAGGCCGACCGGATCGGTCGACGCCATCCACAGCGCCACCCCCAGCCCGGGCCGGCCGCTGTCGAGATCGGTGCCGGGCAGCGGGGTCCGGACCGCGAACGGCACCGGGGTGGTGGTGAAGACGACGGCGCCGGGGGGCGACTGCGGCGCCCGGACCAGGCCGAGCTCCCGCTCGTAGAAGGCGGCGGCGGTCTCTACGTCACGGACCTGCAGGGCCAGGAAGCTGGGGCCGGTCACGGTGGGCTGGGTCATCTCGGGTTCCTCTCGTCGTCAAGGACTTGACGATCAGACGGTATGTCAAGCTCTTGACATGAGTCAAGTGGACCTGCCCACCTCGGTGGGCTACATGCTGAAGCGGGCGGCGACCCAGCTGCGGGTGGCGATGGAGGCGGACCTGCGGGACCTCGGGCTGAGCGTGCCTCAGTACTCAGCGTTGGAACAGCTGGTGCAGCGGCCCGGATTGACCAACGCCGAACTCGCGCGCGGGGTCTTCGTCACCCGGCAGGCCACCCACCAGCTGCTGTCCGGCCTGGCGGACGCCGGCCTGGTGGAGGTCGACGGGGCGGGCCGGCACCAGCGGGTCTCGGTCACCGCGGCCGGCCGGACCCGGCTCACCGCGGCGTCGGCCCGGGTGGCCGCGGTCGAGCAGCGGATGCTGGCCGCGCTCTCACACCGCGAACGGACCGAACTCTTCGCCGGTCTGCAGGCGTGCGTGGACGCCCTGCAGCCCGACCCGACGCCCGGCCCGGACTGACCGGCTCAGCTGAGGCGTTCGAGGACGACGGCCATGCCCTGCCCGCCGCCGACGCACATGGTCTCGACGCCGAACTGGGCGTCCCGGGACCGCAGTCCGTTGATCAGGGTGGTCATGATGCGCGCCCCGGTCGAGCCGAACGGGTGGCCGAGGGCGATGGCGCCGCCGTGCACGTTGAGCTTGTCCGGGTCGATGCCCAGCTGTCGCTGACTGGGCAGCACCTGGGCGGCGAAGGCCTCGTTGATCTCGAAGAGGTCGATGTCGTCGATCGTCAGGCCCGCCTTGTCCAGCGCCCGCCGGGTCGCCTCGACCGGGCCCAGGCCCATGATCTCCGGCGACAGCGCCGACGCCGCGGTCGCGACGATCCGGGCCAGCGGGGTGATACCCAGCTCGCGGGCGCGGACGTCGCTCATGATCAGGACGGCGGCGGCGCCGTCGTTGAGCGGGCAGGCGTTGCCGGCGGTGATGGTGCCGCGGCTGCGGAACACCGGCTGCAGGGCCTGCAGGCCCTCCAGGGTGGTGCCCGGGCGGGGGGAGTCGTCGGTGGTGACCGCCGAGCCGTCGGGCAGCATGATCGGGGTGATCTCGCGGGCGAAGAAGCCGTCGGCGACGGCCGCGGCGGCCCGCTGCTGGGACCGCAACGCGAACTCGTCCTGATCCTGGCGGGTGACCCCGCACAGGGTCGCCACGTTCTCCGCGGTCTGTCCCATCGCGAGATAGATGTCGGGCAGCCGGCCCTCGGAGCGTGGGTCGTGCCAGGTCTCGTTGCTGTCCGCGTAGGACTCCGAGACCTCCTGTGCGGCCGCGAACATCGGGTTCTGCAGCGCGGGATCGCCGGAGCCGACACGGGTCTGGCGGCTGTAGCGCGAGATGCTCTCCACGCCGGCGGAGATGAACACGTCACCGTCCCCGGCGGCGATCGCGTGCGCGGCCATCCGGGCGGTCTGCACGCTGGAGGCGCAGGCCCGGTTCACCATGACGGCCGGCAGGTGGTCGTAGCCGAGTTGGACGGCGATCCGGCGGGCCATGTTCTCGGCGTGCTCGCCGGCCTGGTCCCAGGCGCCGACGAAGAGATCCTCGACGGTGGTCGGATCCAGCGCGGGCACGTCGTCCAGCAGCGCCTGGATGACCTGGGTCATCAGGTCGTCGGCCCGGATCCCGGCCAGCGAACCCTTGAACGCCCGCCCGATCGGCGACCGCGCCGTCGCGACGATGACTGCCTCGGCCATCCCTGCTCCTCACACCCGGCCGGCGGCTGCTCCCGCGCCGGCGCGGCCTCCAACCTAACCGGCGGCCGACGCGACCGACCGCACCGGCCGGGTCAGCGCCGACCGTCCCGGACCTGGTAGACCCGCGCCAGCGAAAGACCGGTCGCGTCCCGCAGCGTGGTCGCGGGGACCCCCGCGGCCAGGGCCGCCCGGATCGCCTCGCTCTGCCGGTCCCGGGCCGTCGCCGCGGCGTCGTCGGCGGCCCGCCGGTCGGCGGTGGCCGCCTCGACCGCAGCCAGCGCCGCATCCCGGTCCTGCTCCATCCCACGCCCTCTCCGTCGTCGTCGCTCCCCGCTCGCGGAGCCGTCGCCATCGTGCGTCACTCAGATCGGGACGGTCGACTCCTCGACGGTGCCCAGGTCGACCGGCCAGCGGTGCGGCTCGTCGCGCAACGCGGCGATCGCCGCCAGGTCGGCCGGCCACACCGGGTCGCCGGTGGCGGCCAACGCGGCCGGTTCCCACCACCGGTGCCCCAGGACGGTGGCCCGTTCGTCCTCGGTGTGGCCGGCGATGTCCACCACGAAGGACGGCACGTCGACCAGGAAGAACCACTCCTCCTGGGTGACGACCTGGTCGGAGAATCCGTGCCGGACAAGGCGCTCGGCCACCGGCCCGACCAGCCGCTCCTCGGTGAGCACCAGGCCGGTCTCCTCGGCCAGCTCCCGGACCGCGGTCTGGGCCAGCGTCTCCCCGGGATCGATCCCGCCCCCGGGGGTCATCCACCACCGGCTACCGGGCACGCCGGGGTCGGAGTCCTCGAACAGCAGCACCCGTCCGGCGTCGTCCGTGAGCACGACCCGGACGGCCCGCCGGGTGCGGCGGGGACGGTCGTCGGTGGTGGTCACCGTCAGCCCGCCGCCAGGTAGTCCAGGACGCCCTGGGCGATCCCGGCGGCCAGCAGGTCCTGCCCGGCGTCGGAGGTCATGAAGGCCGCGTCCTGCGCGTCGCGCATGTTGCCGAGCTCGAGCATCGTCGTGGGCACCTCGGACAGGTTGAGGCCGGCCAGGTCGGCGCGCTGCCAGAGCCCGTCCGAACCCAGGTAGTTGCTCGGCTCGGCGCCGGCGGCCACCAGCCCGTCCCGGACGGCCCCGGCCAGCGCCAGCGACGCCTCGCCCACCGCGGCCCCGGCGGGCAGCCGCTCCGCGGTCATCGCGTAGAAGCCGCGGTCGCCGGCGGCCGCACCGTCGCCGTGGATGCTCACGACGGCGTCCGCCCCGGACGTGTTGCCGATACGGGCCCGCTCGTTGACGCACGGCCCCACCCCGTCGTCAGAGTCGCGGGTCATCACCACCGTGACGCCCTGCGCGCGCAGCAGGTCGGCGACCCGGTTGGCCACCGCCCACGTGAAGCGGTGCTCGGGGTAACCGTCGTTCGTCGAGGTGCCGGTGGTGTTGCACGGCTTGGTCTGCCCAAAACCGGCGTCCACCGGTGCGTTGACGATCGACGGGTTCGCCCCGTTGGCGCCGTTGTGCCCCGGGTCGATGACCACGGTGCGGCCGCTGCCGTCCCCGCGGGGCGCCGGGACGGCGGTCGTCGTCGTGCTGCTCGACGGGGGCGGGGTGCTGCTCGCCGGGGCCTGCGTGGTCTCCGGAGCCGGTTCCTCGCTGGTGACGGGCGCCGGGTCCGACGTCGGCGGAACTGACTCGGTGGTGGCCGTCGTCGTCTCCAGATCACCGCTGCCCGAGGTCGTCTCGCTGGTCAGCGGCGGTGCGGTGACCGCGTCGGACGTGGTCGTCGCGGTGCGCGGAGCGGCGGTGGCGGCGGTCGAGGTGACGGCCGCGGTCGCCGTGTCCACCGGTGCCGCGACGTCGCCGCCGCACGCGGCCACACCGGCGAGCAGTACCGCCGCGAGCCCGGCGGTCAGCGTGCCGGGCCACCGGCGGTGGGGCG
>JBQGEH010000319.1:0-3214 GCA_052039515.1 Nakamurella sp.
GCCGCCGGCCTCGGTGCCATCCGGGTGTCAGGGCTGCGCCTCGCCGGGCAGCCCGTCGACATCGCCGTGGACGCGTCCGGGCACTGCACCTGGAGCACCCCGCCGGCCGGATTGACCTTCCGGGTCGCCGACTGACTCAGGGGCGGTCGTCGGGCCGGGGCAGCGTCCCGTGCTCGATGACCTTCTCGTAGACCTGCTCCAACGTCCCGGCGAGGGTGGCCACCTCGGCGGGCCCCAGACCCTCGAAGAACATCCGCCGCACCAGCTCGACGTGGGCCGGCGAGGCGGCCCGCAGCACGGCCCGGCCCTCGTCCGTGAGGGCGACGTCGGTGGCCCGCCCGTCGTCGGTGGCGCGCGCCGAGGTCACCAGTCCCCGCTGGACCAACGTCCGTACGTGGTGGGAGGTGCGGCTGCGTTCCCAGCCGATCCGGGTGGCCAGCGCGGCCATCCGCATCCTGGCCCCCGGTGCGCTGGTCAGCGCGACCAGCACGTCGAAGTCGGCCAGCGAGACGCCGCTGTCGGCACGCAGCTGCCGGTTCATCTCGTACCGCAGCCGCAGCTGCAGCTTCATGTACGCGTACCACGCGCGCACCTCCTCGCCGCTGAGCAGCGCGAACGGCGACTCCGGCGGAACGGCGTGATCGGGCACCGGCTCTCCTCTCGCGGATCCCGAGTATGACCCCACCCCTGGGTGACCCCCGTCTACCATTGGGTGAAACTTCACCTACCATCGTCGCCACCCCGACCGAGGAGCCGCCATGCCCACCGCCGCCGAGCTGCTGACCGCCAACCTCCACGAGGTGTTCGGGAACCGGGACGCCGCCTCCCGGCGGGCGGCGATCGACCGGACCTACACCGAGGACGTCCGCTTCGTGGAGCCCGAGGGCACCGTCGTCGGTCGCGACGCGCTCGACCGGCGCGCCGCGGAGCTGATCGGGCAGGCGCCGGCCCACTTCGCCTTCCGCGCGGACGGACCGGCCTACGTCGACGGCGATCTCGCGCTGCTGCCCTGGGCGCTGGGCCCGGCCGAGGGCGAGCCGGTCGTCCGCGGCATCGACATCCTCACCGTCACCGACGGTCTGGTCACCGAGCTGCGGACCGTCCTCGCGTCCTGAGCCGGTGGTTGACTGGGTGGCATGCACGCCATCGCGATCGACGGGGACCGGCTCACCTGGAGCACCGCACCGGACCCGGAGGTCGGTCCGGACGAGGTGCTGATCCGGGTGGCGGCGGCCGGGATCAACCGCGCCGACCTGCTGCAACGCGCCGGTCACTACCCACCACCGCCGGGGGCCAGCGAGATCCTCGGCCTGGAGTGCAGCGGCACGGTCGAGGCCGTCGGCGCCGACGTGACCCGGTGGGCGGTCGGCGACCGGGTGTGCGCGCTGCTGGCCGGCGGCGGCTACGCCGAGCTGGTCGCGGTACCGGCGGCGCAGGTGCTGCCGGGACCCGATGGGGTGGACCTCGTCGACGCCGCGGGGCTGCCGGAGGTGGCCTGCACCGTCTGGTCGACGGTGGTGATGGCCGGCCGCGCCCGTCGCGGCGAGACGCTGCTGGTGCACGGCGGCGCCGGCGGCATCGGCACCTTCGCCGTCCAGCTCGGGGTGGCGCTGGGCCTGCGGGTGGTCGTCACCGCCGGCTCGGCGGCCGGCCGGCAGCGGTGCCTGGATCTCGGCGCCGAGCGGGCGGTCGACTACCACACCGAGGACTTCGTCGAGATCGTCCGGGAGCTGACCGAGGGCCGGGGCGCCGACGTCATCCTCGACGTCATCGGCGCGAAGTACCTGCAGCGCAACGTGTCCGCGCTGGCGCCGGGCGGCCGACTGACGATCATCGGGATGCAGGGCGGCTCGAAGGCGGAGCTGGACATCGGGGCCCTGGTCGCGAAGCGCGCGACCGTCCTAGGCACCGCGCTACGGTCCCGGCCCGTGACGGGCCCGGGCTCCAAGGCCGACATCGTCACCGAGGTCGAGCGCGAGGTGTGGCCGCTGGTCGCGTCCGGGGCGATCCGGCCGGTCATCGGCGCCCGGGTGCCGATCACGGAGGCGGCCGCCGGCCACGACGCGCTGGATTCCGGGTCCGCCCCCGGGGGCAAGGTGCTCCTCGTCGTCCCCTGACCCGGTCCCGGGTCGGGGACAATGGACCGCGCACCCGACCCAGGAAGACCAAGGTGAGAACGTGACGGAACCGCAGGGACAGCGCATCGTGGTGATCGGCCCGGACGGCCGGCCGGAGAACGGCGACGGCGTGGTGGCCGGAAAGCCGCAGGACGACGGCGGGTCGCTGAACCCGGCGGACGCGATCGGCGAGCCCGCGAAGGTCATGCGGATCGGCACGATGATCAAGCAGCTGCTCGAGGAGGTCCGCTCGGCGCCGCTGGACGAGGCCAGCCGCGAGCGGCTCAAGCGCACCCACGCCGCGTCGCTGCAGGAGCTCAAGTCGGGGCTCACCCCGGACCTCTCCGAGGAGCTGGACCGGCTGTCACTGCCGTTCAGCGACGACAGCACCCCGTCCGACGCCGAGCTGCGGATCGCCCAGGCGCAGCTGGTCGGCTGGCTGGAAGGCGTGTTCCACGGCCTGCAGACGGCGCTCATGGCCCAGCAGATGGCGGCCAAGATGCAGATCGAGCAGATGCGCCGCGGCCTCCCCCCGGGCCAGGGCGGCGGCGAACCGCACGGCCCCGGCCAGGGCACCGGGCAGTACCTCTAGCCGGTGCCCCGCCGGGGTCGGATCAGGAGTCGAAGCCCAGCCCGAAGCGGTCCAGGGTGCGCAGCCACATGTTGCGCTTGCCCTCGTTGGCGTCGGCCCGCTCGACCGACCACTTGGTCATGTTGATGACCCCGGACCGCAGCGGCTCCGGCGGGAACGGCACCGGCTTGCCGCGCACCGTCTCGAGCTCGGTGATGTCGGTCTTCTTCCCGTCCAACAGGTCGAGCATGACCTGGGCGCCGAAGCGGGTCGCCCCCACGCCGAGCCCGGTGAAGCCGGTGGCGTGCGCGACGCGGCCGCCGTGCCCGGTGCCGTAGAACGGGAAGAACCGGGAGCAGGTGTCGATGACGCCGCCCCAGGTGTGACTGAAGCGCACGTCCTCCAGTTGCGGGAACGTCTCGAAGAAGTGCTCGGCCAGCCGCTGGAACGTCTCCTGCCGCTGGTCGAAGCTGTCGTCGATCTTGCCGCCGTAGTGGTAGACGACGTCGTAGCCGCCCCACAGGAT
>JBQGEH010000320.1:0-1723 GCA_052039515.1 Nakamurella sp.
CCGGCCCGCCCAGCACCCAGGCCGACCCGCAGACCAGGTCGTCGCCGGCCCCGGCGAACACCGCGGTGCCGGTCACCGCGATGACGTCGCGTCCCGGCGTCCCCCGCACGATGCCGCCGTCGGCGTCGCGGTCGGTGAGCGTCGCCCGCTGGCCGAGGCAGGTGGGGGAGGCCCCGTGCCCGGCGGCGGCCGCCGACGCCGCAGCGAGGGCGCCCGGGCCGCCCAGCGTCAGGGCGGCCACGGCGGTCAGCGCGGTGGTGCCGGCGGCGAGGGCGGGCAGCGGACGGGTGCGGGCGGAAAGGTGCACGGGAGTACCTCCGAGTCGGTGACGTGTCGGCAGAGGTACGCCGGTCGGACCATCGCGGTTGCGTCCCGGGCGGCGTGACTTAACTGTAGTTAGTCGGGTGTGTAAGGTGACTCGCATGGCCCGCGCGCTCACCGACGTCTCCCGCCGCACCTTCCTCACCGGTGTCGGAGCCGGCCTGGGCGCCGGTCTGGGGGCCGGCGCCGTGGGCACCCTGCTCACCGCCCGCCCCGCGGTCGCGGGCGCGCCGTCGATCCTGAAGCCGCTGCCGGCCTCGTGGTTCGTCGACTACGGCACCAACGCCGAGATGCGCTGGGACTCCGTCGACCCCGCCCGCTACCTGACGCCGCAGTCGCGGCTCTTCGTGCGCAACCACACGGTCACGCCGACCGTGGACGCGTCGTCCTACCGCCTGCGGGTGTTCGGCGACGGGCTCGCCGAGGCCCGCGAGCTGTCGCTGGCCGAGCTCAAGCGTCTCCCGCGCACCCGGCAGGTCGCGGTGCACGAGTGCACCGGCAACGGCCGCAGCTTCTTCGAGACCCAGCAGGGCCGCAAGGCCTCCGGCACGGCCTGGAAGCTGGGCTCGGTGGGCACCGTGGTGTGGGAGGGCGTGCGGCTCCGCGAGGTGCTCCGCCGCCTCGGCCTCGCTCCCGACGCCGTGTCGGTGCAGGCCACCGGCCTCGACCCCGAGTACGTCGCCGACGGCGTCAACTACGGCCGCGTGCGTCGTCCGTTCCCGATCGCGAAGGCGCTCGACGACGCCCTGCTGGCCTGGGGCGCGAACGGTGCCGACCTGCTGCCCGACCACGGCTTCCCCCTCCGGCTGGTGCTGCCGGGGTGGGTGGGCATCGCGAGCATCAAGTGGCTCGGGTCGCTCGAGGTGTCGCGCAACGAGCTCACCTCGCCGTGGAACACGAAGTGGTACCGCATGACCGGCGGCGACTACCCGGCCGACAGCCCGCCGCTCACCGTCAACCCGGTGCGCTCGGCCTTCGAGCTGCCCTGGGGCGCCACCCTCGCCGGCGGCCGCCCGATCACGCTCACCGGTCGCTCGTGGAGCGGTGCCGCCCCGGTCCGCCGGGTCGACGTCAGCGTCGACGGCGGCGCCACCTGGCGCCCCGCCGTCCTCGACCGCGAGGGCCACCGCGGCGGCCGCGACCGCGACGTCCGGGGTCACGGCTGGACGCAGTGGTACTACCGCTGGGCCCGCCCGGCGTCCGGCCCCACCACCCTCCTCGCCCGCGCCAGCGACACCGCCGGCCGCACCCAGCCCCTCGTCACCCCGTTCAACGACAACGGCTACTTCTTCGACGCCGTCGTCCGCCACCCCGTCACCGTCGCCTGACGGCGGGGCCGGCTGAGGCAGGAATTCACCGGTCAGCCGGTGAATTCCTGCCCTGGACGACGAACATTCATCGG
>JBQGEH010000321.1:0-4116 GCA_052039515.1 Nakamurella sp.
CAGCGCCACCGGACCGGCGACCCGCTGCGCCACCAGGACCCGCAGCAGCTGCCCGGTCGACCCGTCGGCCCAGTGCGCGTCCTCCACCACCAGCAGCACCGGCGCGGCCGCTGCGAGCTGCTCCAACCCCGACGCCACCGCGGCGAACAGCGCGGTCCGGTCCACCCCCGACCGCGGGGTCGCCTCCCCGCGGTCGGGCAGGAGCAGCGCCAGCGCACCGGACCGACCGGGCATCGCCTCGGCATCGGCGCCCTCGTCCCGGCCGAGCGCCGCGACGAACGGCTGGTAGGGCCGCGCGTCGTCACCCATGTCCAGGCAGTGGCCGAGCAGCACCCGGTGGCCGGCGTCGGACGCCCGGATCGCGGTCTCCTCGAGCAGACGCGTCTTGCCGATGCCGGCGTCACCGCTGACCAGGACGGCGGTGGTCCGCGAGCCGTCCTCGACCCCGACCGCGGCGAGCAGCAGCCCGAGCTCACTTTGGCGACCCAGCAGCGGGCTCATCCCGGACCGCGGCGGCAGACGGACGGTGGACATGCACGGATCATGGCCGACCCCACCGACAGTGACCAGACCGGCCGGCGGGCCACCCCGTCGTCAGGACGGGAACGCGATCGGCCGGTGGTGCCGGCCGGCGGCGGCGAGCGGCAGCGCGGCGGGCGGGCGCGGTGCACGCAGCCGTCGGCCGAAGAGGTCGCGCAGGTGCGGCCAGGTCCGGTGGGGCCGGACCGGAGTGGCGCGGCGGTAGCGGCCGGCCAGCTCCAGACGGCGTTCGATCTCGGCGTGGACGGAGGCTTCGGGGCTCATCAACATGACGATGACGGTCGTCGCCTGAGGTGGGCCGCCACATCGGACGCATGCACTATCTCTGCGTCGACCGCTACCTCAGGTTCGAGCGCGGGCTACCTCAGATCCCCGCTCATGACGCCGGGGCGGGCCGCTCCACGTCGATGTAGGCGCAGGTCAGCCGGGCGGTACAGACCCGGCGCTGCCGCTCATCGGTGATGACGATCTCGAAGCTGGCCATCGACCGCCCGACGTGCGCCGGGGTGCTGACCCCGACGACGGTGCCGTCCCGCATCGCCCGGTGGTGCGTGCAGTTGAGGTCGGTGCCGACGGGCATCCGACCGGCCGGGGCGAGCAGCGCGGCGTGCACGCTGCCGAGCGTCTCCGCGAGGACCGCCGACGCCCCACCGTGCAGCAGGCCGAAGGGTTGACGGTTGCCGGCCACCGGCATGGTCCCGGCGGTCCGGGCGGGGGTGTGCTCGGTGATGCGGATGCCCATGGAGCCGGCCAGTTCGCCGGGGCCCAGGGCGCTGAAGTCGGTCATCGGATCCCCACGGTCGGTGCCGGTGAACGGCGGACGTCACTGTCGGACCCCGACCCTAGACTCGTCCCCGTGAGTGCTCCCACCCTGAAACCCGGTCCCGTCGGCCCCTACGGCGGCACCGCGGGGAAACCCACGTTGCTGCTGCTCGACGGACACTCGCTGGCCTACCGGGCGTTCTACGCGCTGCCCGCGGAGAAGTTCGCGACCAGCAGCGGGCAGCACACCAACGCGGTCTACGGCTTCACGTCGATGCTGCTCAACCTGCTGCGCGACGAGCGGCCGACGCACGTCGCCGTCGCCTTCGACCTGTCCCGCCAGACCTGGCGCAGCGAGGAGTTCGTCGCCTACAAGGCCAACCGCTCCAGCGCCCCCAACGAGTTCAAGGGTCAGGTCGAGCTGGTCCGGGAGGTGCTCACCGCGCTGCGCATCCCGTCGCTCACCGCGGTCAACTTCGAGGCCGACGACGTCATCGCCACCCTCACGACGAAGGCGACCGCGGAGGGCATGACGGTCCGCATCTGTACCGGGGACCGGGACGCGATCCAGCTCGTCACCCCCGACGTGACCGTGCTCTACCCGGTCAAGGGCGTGTCCGACATGACGCGCTTCACGCCGGAGTCGGTGCAGGCCAAGTACTCGTTGAGCCCGGCTCAGTACCCCGACTTCGCGGCGCTGCGCGGCGACCCGTCGGACCACCTGCCCAACATCCCCGGCGTGGGGGAGAAGACCGCCGCCAAGTGGGTCGCCGAGTACGGCTCGCTGGCCAACCTGGCCGACCGGGTGGACGAGGTGCCCGGCAAGGCCGGCGGTCTGCTGCGCGCCGCGCTGCCCCAGGTGCTGATGAACCGCCGGCTCACCGAGCTCGTCCGGGACGTCCCGTTGGAGGTCGATCCGCTGGTCGACCTGGAAGCCCAGCCCTACGACCGGGACGCCGTCCATGACATCTTCGACCAGCTGCAGTTCCGCGTACTGCGGGAACGGCTGCTCGAGTACTTCCAGCAGACCGACGTCACCAGCGACGAGAAGTTCCAACTGGACGGCGGGCTGCTGGAGCCCGGATCCGTCCGCGACTGGCTGGCCGAGAACGCCGTCGGCCGCAAGGTCGGCATCTGGGTCACCGGTACCTGGATCCGCGGTGACGGAGACCCCCGGATGCTGTCCGTGGCCGCCCCCGGCGGGGTGGCGGCGGCGATCGACCCGATCCTGGTCGACCCGGACGACGACGCCGCCCTCGCCGCCTGGCTCGCCGACGAGGATTCCGAGAAGGTCGGGCACGACGTCAAGCTCGCCGCCAACATCCTCGCGGGCCGCGGGTGGGACCTGCGCGGCGTCGTGTCCGACACCGCGTTGGCCGCCTACCTGGCCCTGCCCGGGCAGCGCACCTTCGACCTCTCCGACCTGGTCCAGCGCTACCTGCACCGGACGCTGACCGCCGAGACGCCGGTGACGCCGCCGGAGGCGCAGCTGTCCTTCGAGCTCGAAGGCGACGGCGAGCCGGACACCGCGGCGCAGGCCGCGGCCGCCGAGGACATGCTGCGGGCGTTGGCGGTGCTGGACCTGGACGAGGCGCTCACCGCGCAGCTCACCGGGGCCGGCCAGCTCGACCTGATGCGCAAGCTCGAGCTGCCGCTGACCGTCGTCCTCGGGCAGGTCGAACGCACCGGCATCGCGGTCGACGGCGCGGGCCTGCAGGCGCTGCAGAACGACTTCGCCGCGGAGGCGGCGACGGCCGCGCAGGCCGCCTACGACGCGATCGGGCACGAGGTCAACCTCGGCTCGCCCAAGCAGCTGCAGGTGGTGCTGTTCGACGAGCTGCAGATGCCAAAGACCAAGCGCACCAAAACCGGCTACACCACCGACGCCGACGCGCTCGCCGCGCTGCACGAGCAGGCGCCGCACCCGTTCCTGACGTCGCTGCTGCGGCACCGGGACGTGTCCAAGCTGCGCACGACGGTCGACGGCCTGATCAAGGCGGTCGGCGACGACGGCCGTATCCACACCACCTACCAGCAGACCATCGCGATCACCGGACGGTTGTCGTCCACCGAGCCGAACCTGCAGAACATCCCGGTACGGACCGACGAGGGACGCCGGATCCGCGGGGTGTTCGTCGCCTCCGACGGCTACGAGAGCGTCATGACCGCCGACTACTCGCAGATCGAGATGCGGATCATGGCGCACCTGTCCAAGGACGAGGGGCTGATCGCCGCGTTCCACTCCGGGGAGGACCTGCACTCCTTCGTCGCCGCGCAGGCGTTCAACATCCCCATCGAGCAGGTGCACGGCGAGATGCGTCGCCGCATCAAGGCCATGACCTACGGCCTCGTGTACGGGCTCTCGGCGTTCGGGCTGAGCAACCAGCTCAAGATCAGCCGCGAGGAGGCGCAGGCCCAGATGGACCTGTATTTCTCCCGCTTCGGCGGGGTCCGCGAGTACCTGCGGCGCGTGGTCGACACCGCGCGGGTCGAGGGCTACACCGAGACCCTGCTCGGCCGTCGCCGCTACATCCCCGACCTGACGAGCGACAACCGGCAGCGCCGCGAGCTGGCCGAGCGCAACGCGCTCAACGCGCCCATCCAGGGCAGCGCCGCCGACCTCATCAAGGTGGCCATGCTCAAGGTCGACGCCAGGATCAAGGCCGAGCAGCTGAGGTCGCGGCTGCTGCTGCAGGTGCACGACGAGCTCGTGGCCGAGGTGGCGCCCGGCGAGCAGGAGGCCATCGCCACCGTGCTCCGCGAGGAGATGGGCAGCGCTTACGAACTCGACGTACCGCTGGACGTGTCGATCGG
>JBQGEH010000322.1:0-7626 GCA_052039515.1 Nakamurella sp.
TCGCGGTGGTGACCGGGTCGGTGGCCCGGTAGGGGCCGGCGCCGGCCACGAAGACCACCGCCGGGGCACCGTGCGGGCCGTGGTGGTCGAAGGCGACGACGTCGCCGCGGGCGGTGGTGACGGTGTGGCTCACGGGGCTCCCCTGATTTTGGACCGAGTGGTCTGGTGTCTCACAGAAACTAGACCAGTCGGTATGATGCGGCAAGAGGAGGGGTGATGGCACTACGACCCAGTTCGGTGGCCAAACGGGAGCGCATCCTGTCCGCGGCCGAGAGCCGTTTCCTCGACGTCGGCTTCGACGCGGTGACGATGAGCGACATCGCGGAGGCCGCCGGAGTGGCCAAACAGACGCTGTACGCGCACTTCTCGTCCAAGGAGGCGCTCTTCGTCGATCTCGTCACGGCGATCACCACCGCCACCGGCGGCCTCGTCGCCGATCCGGATCCGGCCCCCGACGCCGGCGCGGAGGACGTGCTGGTCGCACACCTGTCGGCGCAGCTCGAAGCCGTGGTGCAACCCCGGGTGCTGCGGGTGCGGCGGCTGGTGATCGGCGAGGTGGCCCGGTTCCCGACGCTGGCCCGGGCGTTGTGGGAGCACGGGCCCCGCTTCGGCATCGAGCGCATCGCCCGGCTGTTGGTGGTGCTGCGGGACCGCGGTCAGCTGCGGGTGACCGACCCCGACCTCGCGGCCGGGCAGCTCAACTGGCTGGTGATGGGTGAGCCGCTGAACCTCGCGATGCTGCTCGGCGACGACGCGGTACCCGGGCCGGCGGAGCGGCGCCGGCACGTCCGTGACGCCGTCCGGCTGTGGCTGGCCCGGTACGGCACCGACGCCTGAGCCGCCCGGCGGGTCAGGCCTCGCGGGCGAGGCTGTCCACCGGGAGGCGGCCGGCCACGATGTCCGCGGCGAGATCGTCGACCGTGCGGCCGGCGGCGTAGGCCGACGCCCGCAGCAGCGCGAACGCGTCCTCGCAGGTGACCCCCAGACCGTTGTTGGTCAGGCCCATCGCGATCAGCACCTGGCGCCGCGCGGCGGTGGCGGCGTCCGGGGTCCAGCCGTCGGCCGAGTCCGCGTCGAACAGCCCCTCCGCCAGCAACCGCGCGGTCATCACCGCCACCACGTCGGTCAGGTCGTCGGCGCCGAGACGGCCCGCCCCGTCCTCGTCGTCGAACCACAGATTGACCGTGGCCCGGGCCCGCAGCGGCCCGTCCAGCGGCGCGGCCACCACCGACCGGTAGCTGGCCCGGTCACCGACGAGCTCCCAGAACTCCGGCCAGCTCGTCCGCAGCAGATCCGGCGACGGGGCGGTCAGCGGGACCCCGCGGGCGTGGGTGTCCAGGCTCGGACCGGAGCCGACGGTGAACTGCAGGCGTTCGGCGGCGGCCGCGGTGTCGTCGCTGGCGGCCAACGGGAAGCGGAAACCGTCCGCGGTGAACGCACTCAGGCCCACCCCGACGACCGGCAGCACCAGGCGGCAGGCCCGGGCCAGCCGGACCGGCAGCAGGGTCGGGTGGTCCAGCTCCACCAGTTCCGGCGTCGTCAGTGCCGCCTCGAACCGGGCCCGCAACGACGTCATCCCCAGCTCCTCCGCGACCGCGGACCGTCCGGAACGGCCGCGCGGGTCACCCTACGACGGACGGGGGATCCGGCACCACGGGCGCGTCCGGGGCGGAGTGTCAGCTCCCGTCCGGTGACTGCCAGATCTCCAGCTGGATGCCGTCCGGATCGCGCAGGTACGCCCAGGTGCTGCCAGCGAAGGCGCCGTCGGTGAGGGTGATCGGTGGGGCGTTGAACACGGCCCCCTTGGCGGTGAGATCGGCGTACGCGGCGTCGATGTCGTCCACCTGGAGGCAGACGTGCGCCGAGCCGACGTCGCCGTTGGTGCGGTCGAAGTCCTGCCCGGGCGGCTGGTGGTACTGCAGGAACTCGATGCGGGTGTCGCCGATGCGCACCATCGCGAACGACAGCACCACCTCCGGCACCTGCAGGGCGGTCGAGAGCGTCTCGCCCTCGCCGTGGTTGACCGGACCCGGGTCCAGGTCGAACATCCGCCGGTACCACTCGAGCGACCGTGCGACGTCGCGCACGGTCAGCCCCACGTGGTGCACGCCGCTGACGGTGAAAGCCATGCTGTCCTCCCGAACGTCGGTGGTCGGTGACGGGTGCGCCGTCAGGGCAGGATCTTCGCCGCCCGGTAGCGCTGGATCTTGTCGAAGAAGCTCTCGTCGGTGGCCCGGAAGTTCAAGAACCCGGCCTTGCGGCTCTTGGTCATGTCGGTCAGGCACTCGATCGTCCGGCCGAGATCGCCGTCGGTGTGCCACCAGGACGCGACGCGGTCCAGCCGCGGCTCGACCAGACCCTCCCGCGCGGCGATCGTGGCCCACTGCTCGGCGGCACCGTCCATCCGCGCCTCCAGCGGGCGGGGCGCGGTGTCGAAGCCCTCCCACTCGAGGCCGAAGAACGCGGCGATCCGCGGCCACAGCCAGCGCCAGCGGAAGACGTCGCCGTTGGCGATGTTGAACGCTTCGTTCGCCCCGGCGGGATCGGTGGCGGCCCAGATCATCTGCTCGCCCAGCAGGTCGGCGTCGGTGATGTCGGTCAGGCCGTTCCACTGCTCGGCCGAGCCGGGGAACACGAACGGCTCGCCGTTCTCCCGGCACAGCGTCGCGTAGACACCCAGGGTGAGGGCCATGTTCATGGCGTTGCCGGTGGCGAAGCCGAACACGGTGTGCGCGCGGTGCACGCTCCACGTGTAGCCGGCCCGCTCGGCGCCGGCGAACAGCTCGTCTTCCTGCGTGTAGTAGAAGTTCGGGTAGGGCAGCCGCGGCTCGTCCTCGTGGAACGGCGTCTCGGCCTGCACGCCCTTGCCGTAGAACTCGAACGGCCCGAGGTAGTGCTTGAGCCCGGTGGCCAGGGCGATGTGGCGGACGCTGCCCTCCGGTTCGACCGCGGCGAGGACGTTGCGCACGATCGCGCCGTTCACCTCGATGTTCTCGGCCTCGGTGTCGTGCCGCATCCAGGCGGTGATGACGACGATCTCCGGAGCGGTGCCCTCGACGGCGCTGCGCACCGCGGCCGGGTCGAGCAGGTCGGCGGTGACGTCGCGCATGCCGTCCACCACGTGGGAACCGCTGCGGGACAGGCCGTACACCGTCCAGCCCTGGTCGACCAGCTGGCGGCCGACGGACTGGCCCATGATGCCGGTGGAGCCGACCACCAGTGCGGTCCGGCCGGTTGCGCTGTCGTTCATCCGAGGTCACCCTTCTCTCGCGCCGCGCGGCGGCGGGCGCGACGCGGCGTGCGTCGACTGTACGCCCAGACTGAACAATGCGGAACCGCAGTCTGCAGGACTGCACAGTCGACGGGAGCCGGACATGACGTGGTTGGCGACGCTGGAGGAGCGGGCCACCGATGCGCTGCCGCCGTACGTCGCCGGGTACTTCGCCATGACCGCGGGGGACGGGGTGACCCACCGGGACGGGTTGCGGGACTGGGCATCCCACCGTCTGGTCCCGCGGGTGCTCACCGGCCCGGGCACGCCGTCGACCGGGACCACGGTGCTCGGCACCCCGGTGCGGACCCCGGTGCTGCTGGCTCCGGTCGCGCAGGCCACCGCCGCCCATCCGGACGGCGAGATCGCGGTGGCCACCGCCGCCGCAGCCACCGGCTCGCTGCTCGGGGTGAGCACCCACACCGGGGTGCCGTTCGGCGCGGTGGGCGCGGCGGGCGCGCCCTGGTGGCTGCAGGTCTACGTGATGAGCGACCGCTCGCTGACCGCGGCGCTGGTCGAGCGGGCCGTCGCGGCGGGCGCCCGCGCGCTCGTGCTGACCGTCGACCTGCCGACGCTGGACACCCGGCAGGCGGAGTTCGAACCGGCGCGCTGGCCGGACCGGCGGCTGGCCGCCCGGGGCCACAACATCGCCGACCTGGCCGATCCCGACGACCCGGCCGGTCGGGTCCGCCGGACGACCGCACCCGACCTGGGATGGGACACCGTCGGCTGGCTCGCCGCCCTCAGCGGGTTGCCGGTCGTGGTCAAGGGGGTGCTGCATCCCGACGACGCGGTGGCCGCGGTCGGGGCGGGCGCGGCCGGTGTACTGGTGTCCACCCACGGCGGCCGCGCGCTGGACCGGTCGGTCACCTCGGCCCGGGCGTTGCCGGCCGTCGTCGCCGCCCTGCGCGGCAGCGGCGCCGAGGTGTTCGCCGACAGCGGGATCCGCTCCGGAACGGACGTGCTCGCGGCCCTCGCCCTGGGGGCGCGGGCGGTGTTCGTCGGCCGTCCCCAGCTGTGGGGACTGGCGACGGGCGGCGCCGACGGGGTGCGCGCGGTCGTCGACGGACTCACCACCGAACTCCGGCAGGCGATGGCGATGACCGGCGCCGACCGGGCCGACGCCGTCCCCCCGGGGGTGCTGGCGCCGGCCACGGACGGGTGGGTCCGATCGGTGTCGGGCGGGAGCGCGTAGCCGACCGGGGGCGACGGGTAAGGGGAACGTCATGCCGCCGGAGCGGTGGTGACGGTGTCCGACCAGGGCACCCGGACGGAAGAAGTCGTGTGAACATCACCGAGGCGTTCGTGGCCGCGTTCGAGCGGACCGGCCGGGAGGGGGGCGGCCCCGAGCTGCTCCCCAGCCGGCTGACCCGTGCCTGCGCCGACGTGCTGCCGGTGTCCGGCGCCGGGATGGCGTTGTTCGCCGGGTCCATCCGCGTCCCGCTGGGGGCGAGCGACACCGCGGCGGCCGACGCCGAGCGCCTGCAGTTCACCACCGGCGAGGGCCCGTGCATCCACGCCCACCTCACCGCGTCGACGGTGCAGGTCGACGACGCGGAGATGGCCGAGCGGTGGCCGCTGTTCCACGCCGAACTGCGGGCCAAGACCCGGGTCCGGTCGATCGTGGCGGTCCCGCTCGGTGCGCCGCTGACCGGGCTGGGCACCGTGGACCTGTTCTACCTCGACCCGACGGACGCCTTCGCCGCCGACCTGGACGACGTGGCCGCGGTCGTCGGTCAGATGGCCAACCTGCTCGTCGACGGCGTGCCACTGCCCACCGCGGCGGCCCCGGAGCTCGCCCCGCCGAACTGGCTCAGCCGTCCGATGGAGTGGCGGTCGGAGGTGGTCGTCGCAGTCGGGATGCTCAACGCGGCGCTCGATCTCACCAGCCGGGAGGCGCTGGACGTCCTGCGCGGCCACGCCTACGCCACCGATTCCACGCTGGACGAGACCGCCCACGCGGTGGTCACCCGTCAGCTGTCGGCCGAGGACCTGTCGCCGGCGCTGGACCGCTGACCCGCTGGACCCCTGACCTGCAGCCGGCGGGTCAGCCGGTGAGCAGCAGCCGTTTCCCCAGCCAGTCCATCGAGCCCTCCAGCGCCGACGCCCAGAACGGCGAGTTGTGCCCGCCGGGGAGCTCCAGGTAGGTGGCGTCGACGCCGGCGGCGCGGGCCGCCTGGTAGACCGTCCGGGTCTGCGGCCCGTAGGTGGCGTCCTGGGCGCCGGCCGCGAACACCGCGGCACTGTCCGGGAAGCGCCGCGCGGCCAGCACGTCGAGCGGGTTCACCGCCCGGAACGCGGCCTCGTTCCCACCGAACAACGCGGCGACGGTGTCCGCCCGGTCGGACAGGGTGGGCTCGGTCTGGCCGGAGAAGAACAGGAACGTGGGAAAGCGGTCGGGGTCGTTGACCGCCAGCTGCCCGGCGCAGGTGGCGCCGGCGGACAGCCCGCCGACCGCCCAGCGGGTGGGCCGCGGGTCGACCTCCAGCTCGTTCTGGATCCAGTCGGGGACGTCGCGGGTCAGGTAGGTGTAGTCGTCGCCGCCGGCGGCCGAGTCGACGCACAGCGGGTTGGCCGTCGCGGTGCCGATCCAATCGGGGACGACGACCACCGGCGCCAGCCCGCCGTGCCGCGCCGCCCAGGCGTTCATGATCTCGGGGACGTGGCTGCCGTCGAACCAGTTGCGCGGCTCGCCCGGTTGCCCGGACAGCAGGACCAGCACCGGGAGCAGCGGCCGCGGCGTCGCGAAATAGGCGGGCGGCAGGTAGATCCACGCCGGGCGGGCCCGGAAACCGGAGACCCGGCCCGGGATCACCGCGGTGGTGACCTCGCCGGCCGCCGGGAGCGTCGCGCTCGGCTGCCAGCTCCGGGCCAGCGGCAGATCGGCCGGCAGGTCCGCGGCGACGACCTGCCGGCCGAGGACGGCCGCGCTGTCGACCTGACCCGGTAGCGGTTCGCCGAACGCGGCGGCCAGCGTCGGATAGGTGCCGAAGGACGCGTTGACGTGCGCCGCCCCGCACACCGCCACCAGCAGTGCCGCCGCGACGCCCGCCGACCGGGTCCGCCAGCGGCGGTGGGCGAGCGCGACCGCCAGCGTGACGAGGGTGAGTCCGACCCAGACCACCACGACCGCCGGCAGCGGGTCCGGGAACGGGTGCCAGACCAGGTTGGCGTACAGCGTCGCCGCGGTGGTCGCGGCGACGCCGGCCAGCACCGCCCACGGCAACCGGCGCCGGTACCAGCGGCGGTCCCGGCCCAAAGTGACCACCAGCAGCGCCCCGACGCCGAGGACCGTGGCCAGCAGCACGAACCAGCCGGACGCGATGGACAGCCCCACGTTCCTCCGATCGACGGCAACCCTCGCGGGCGCACCGGACATGGTGGCGCGGACGGATGTGCGCGAGGTGGGCGCGCCGTCCGCGTGTCGCGTGTGTCCCGGCCGGCCGGGCCGCCGGGATGACGCGGGTCACCCCGGCACAACCCGCCGGGGCCCGTGACGTCCACCAGACATCCCACCGGGACGCCTCGCGTCCCGCGGTCGTGACCTCGAGACGTCGCGACCTGCCGCAGCCGGCCGGATCCCGCCCGTGCGCTGCCCCCTCACACCGCTGTGCGCCCGCCCGGTCCGTGCCGGGCCGTCCCCGCCGGCCGTGACCGTCAGACCCCAGGAGTGCCCGTGTTCCCCGTCCCCATCCCCACGATCCCGCGGCGCCGTCCCGCCGGCGGGACCGCCGTGCTCGCGCTGTTCGCCTTCGACGGTGTCGTCTTCGGCACCTGGGCCGCCCGCGTCCCCGACCTGCGCACCGCGCTGGGGCTGTCCCCGGCGACGCTCGGCGCCGTGCTGCTGTGCGTCTCCCTCGGGGCGCTCGCGACCATGCCGCTGGCCGGACGCTGGTGCGCCCGGTACGGCGCGGGCGCGGTCGGTGTCGCCGCCGGGGTGCTGCTCGGCGTCGCGCTGGTGCTGCCGGGGCTGGCGGGGTCCGCGGTGTCGCTGGGGGCGGCGCTGTTCGTGTTCGGCGGCGCCACCGGTGCGGTGAACGTCGCCGCCAACAGCCTGGGGGTGCGGCTGGAGGCGACGCGGAAGCGGCCGCTGATGCCGCTGCTGCACGCCGGGGTCAGCTTCGGTGCCCTCGCCGGTGCGGTGGCCGGTGGGGTGCTCGCGACCGTCCTCGGGGTGACGGCGCACCTGGTCCTGGTCGGTGCCGCGGGGGTGGCGCTGACCTGCGCCCTGGCCCGGTCGCTGGCCGCCGTCGTCCCGCTGCCGCCGGCCTCGGCGCGACGGCCCGCGCCGCGGTCGGAACGGCCGGCGCCCGGGGCCGGGCCGGGGGCGCCCCGGGGGGTGGGGGGGCGGGTCG
>JBQGEH010000323.1:0-3808 GCA_052039515.1 Nakamurella sp.
CGCCAGCGGCGTCGCCGTGCTGCCGATCTGGACGGCCGTCGGATAGTCGTGGCGAGACAACGACCCGGACTGCTGGTCGCGAATCTGCGGTAAGTGACGCTCCGTGTGCCGCACCATCGCGCCCAGCGTTGCCATCGCCGCTGGCTCTCCGGCGACCACCGCCGTGCGTAACCGGTCGACGATGGCCGAGCCGACCAGCCGTGCATACTCATCGAGAAATGCGTCTGCGACCAGTGCGACGTCTGGGTCGGGCGGCACGTTCGAGGCACCTGGAGTATTCCCTTGCGCCCAGCTCACCGCCATCATCATTGGCGTCTCCTGTAGCTCGCGAAGGTGAGCGGTTCGCTGCTCCGGGGCGTAGGCCGATTCGGACATTGCGACATGTTGGCAGTACCGGAGCAACGAATCCGCCGCCGTTCGAGTGAAAGGGAAGCGTGTGTCCGGTGAACTCCGCGCACCGTCGCTGTTCGCGTTACTCGTCGGTATCGATCGCTACGAGACCGGGGTCCCGGTCCTCGGCGGCTGCGTGGCTGACGTCCACGCGGTCCGCGATCTGCTGCTGCGACGGGTGCCGGACGCCGACATTCTCGTCCTGGTCGACGAGCAGGCCACGAGAAGCGCCGTCACTGCCGCGATCTCGGACCACCTGGGGCAGGCCGGTCCGGGGTCGTCGGCTTTGTTCTGGTTCGCCGGTCACGGCTCGCAGCAGCGGACCACCGCACCGCCGGGCGTGGAGGCGGACGGGCTCGACGAGACCCTCGTGCTGTTCGACAGCCGTGAGGAGGGCGGCCGGGACCTCACCGACAAGGAACTCGGCGCACTGATCGCCCCGCCGGCGAACGCGGGTGCACACGTCGTGGTGGGCCTGGACTGTTGTCACTCCGGCAGCGGCACCCGGGAGGATCCGGCGCCGGGAACCCGGGCGCGCCGGGCACCGACCGATCTGCGGGTGCACACCGGGCCGGTGACGCCGGGTGCCACCCCTGGTGCACCCACCCCCGACCGCAGCGGCTGGCAGCTGCCCGCCCGGCACGTCCTCATCGCCGCCTGCCGATCCGACGAGACGGCGAAGGAGACCGTCGTGGCCGGAGCGACCCGCGGCGTCCTCACGGTGGCCTTCGAGCAGGCGCTGGCCGGTGCGGGACCGGCCGACACCTATCGCGACCTGCTGCGCCGGATCCGGGCGTCGTCGACCGTGGCGGCCGTGTCCCGGCAGACCCCCCAGGTCGAGGTGGTCGACAGTGCCGACGCCGGAGCCCGGATCTTCACCGGGGCCATCGCCGACCGACCCGCGCACTACCTGGCTAGCTGGGACGCGGCGGCAGGGGAGTGGTCGATGGACGCGGGAGCGGTCCACGGGCTGCCCGAGGTCGCCGCCGACCCGCTGCTCGTCGCGCTGCGGCCGCTCGACGACGACTCCGCGCCGGCGGTCACGGCCACGGTCACCCGGGTGCTACCGCACCGCAGCGTGCTCACCGCCGCGCCGGCCGGACCCGCTCTCGACCGGGCGCAGAGCTACCGGGCGACGGTGACGGCCTGGCCGTTGCCCCGGGTGGGCGTCGTCCTCGACGACAACGCGGCTGGCGACAGCGGTCTCGTCACCGCGCTGGAGGCGTCGGCGCTCCTCGTGCGGGCCGACACCGGCGATCTCGAGGTGCACGGGTCCCGCGACGGGCACCGGATCGTGGACCGCACGCGGGGGCCCGGCGTCGTCCACCAGGTGAGCACCGGGGCGTCGGCCGACACCGTGGTGCGGTCATTGGAGCAGGTGGTCCGGTGGCGGCAGCTCATCGCGCTCGAAAACCCTCCCACCGGGATCGCCGCGGACGCGGTCGCCGTCACTTTCGACGTCGCGCCGGCAGCGGTTCGCTCCGGCGACACGATCACCTTTCCGTACACGGACGGTGCCAACGGCCCGGCTCCTCAGGAGTTCCGGCTGAACCTGCGCAACACCACCCGGCAGGACCTCTACTGTGCGGTGCTGGTGCTCGGGGAGGACTACGCCGTCTCCGCGCTGCCGTTCAGCGACGGTGGGTGGCTGCCGCCGGCAGGACCGGACGGTGCCGGCGGCGCGGTGACGGTACGGCTCCGTGCCGAAGTGCCGCGGGCGTTGGCCGACCGCGGCGTCGTACGGCGCACGGATGTGTTCAAGGTCGTGATCTGCACCGACGAGTTCGACCCGTCCCCGCTCGTCCAGGGCGGTCTCGCCGCGCCGTTCGCCAGCGGTTCCGGCACCCGTGGCACGACGGACCGCACTGTGCTGGACCGGTTGTTGCGTCGCATCCAGCAGCGCGAGATCTCCGTGGTGCACGACAGCGATCTGACGCTGGTCGACTGGTCGACCCGCACGTTCCGGATCGTCGCCGAGCGGCCGGGGGTCGGTAGCGACCTGTCGGCCGGCCCGGTCGAGCTGCCCGGTGGACTCCGGGTGACCGCACCCCCGGGGCTGACCGGCACGGTGGCGGTGACCGGTGCCGCCATCGTCGCCCGCGACGCCGTCGTCGCGCTGGTCCCGCCCCTGCTGGTCGACGCACCAGAACTCTGGGACGCGTTCCCGCTGAACGCGACCCGCGGCATCGAGTCGGTCGCCGACGTGCTGGAGTTGCGTGACGTCGCCGATCCGGCGGTGGTCACCCGCGACACCCCTCTCGCGCTGCAGCTGCCCACCGCGCTCGCCCCCGACGAGTCACTCGTCGTCATCGGTTTCGACGGACGCAACTACACGGTGGTCGGCGCAGCGGTGCGCAGTGCCGGTGAGCCGACCGATCAGGTACGCATCACCCACCTCCCGCCCGCCGTCGAGGGACGCAGTCTGGGTGGCGCGATCCGATTGCTGTTCCGCCGCTTCCGACACCGGCTGGCCGGGAACGACACCCCGGTCACGCGGCTGGCAGTCGCCACGATCGATGCATCGGACGGGTCCGTCCGTTACGACGACGACCGCGACGACCTACGCACCGCGGTCGCCGGCGCGACCCGGATCCTGCTCCTCGTCCACGGCATCATCGGTGACACGCGCGGCATGGTACTCGGGTCCGCCGTCACGGACGGCGAACACGTGCCCGTCCAAGATCTCTACGACCTCGTTCTGACCTTCGACTACGAGAACCTCGCCACGCCGGTGGGGCAGACCGCCGCGGCACTGGCCGGTCTGCTCCGCGACGCCGGGCTCGACGGTTCCCAGCAGCTGGACATCGTCGCGCACTCGATGGGCGGCCTTGTGTCCCGGTGGATGATCGAACTGACGCCGGACGCGCCGCCGGTGCACCGGCTGATCACCGCCGGGACGCCCAACGGCGGCTCACCGTGGTCGCGCCTCGAGGACTGGGCGGTCACCGTGCTGTCCTTCGGACTCAACCGGCTGGCCGAGATCTTCTGGCCGGCACACGTTCTCGCCGGCCTGGTGCGGCTGGTGGAGGTCGTGGACCGGACGCTGGACGACATGGCGCCCCGGTCGGCGATGTTGGCCCAGCTGCACGGTGCCCCCGACCCGGGGGTGCCCTATGTCGCGTTGCACGGCGACCGGGAGTTGATCCAGCGACCGGCCCCCGGGAACCGTGTGGCTGCTCTCCTGCAGCGGTTGACCGGCGCCGCGGTCGACTCCGGCGTCGGGTGGGCGTTCCAGGATCAGATCAACGACCTCGCGGTGTCGCAGGCGAGCGCGTTCCGGTTGCCGCCGGCTCGCGAGCCGGCCCCCGTCCCCGTCTCCGGGGTCGGCTGCGCCCACATGCCCTACTTCGCGAGCCCGGCGGGTCGCGCCGCCCTCCGGCAGGCGATCACCGCGCCCTGACCTGCGCGGCCCCGCGCA
>JBQGEH010000324.1:0-5223 GCA_052039515.1 Nakamurella sp.
GGCGACGCGGTCGACGTGTCCGGCTGGACCACTGAGCAGGGTCTCGCGCTGCCGCCGCTGGCGGCGAGCAACGAGCTGGTCGTGCACGCGGTCGGCCGCTACACCAACACCGGCGAGGGGCTGCACCGCTTCGTCGACCCGGTGGACGGGGCGGTGTACCTGTACAGCCAGTTCGAGACGGCCGACGCCAAGCGGATGTACGCCTGCTTCGACCAGCCCGATCTGAAGGCCACGTTCACGATGACGGTGACCGCGCCGAAGACCTGGCAGGTGGTGACCAACGGCGCGACCGCCTCGGTGACCACCGAGGGCCCCGCCAACGTGCACACCTTCCGCACCACCGCCCGGATGAGCACCTACGTCACCGCGCTGGTGGCGGGGCCCTACGCGGTGGTCCGCCGCAGCCACGACGGCATCGACCTGGGGCTGTACTGCCGGTCGTCGCTGTCGGAGTTCCTCGACGCCGACGAGCTGTTCGAGCAGACCGTCCAGGGCTTCGACTTCTTCCACGCCGCGTTCGGCGTGCGCTACCCGTTCGGCAAGTACGACCAGCTGTTCGTCCCGGAGTTCAACGCCGGGGCGATGGAGAACGCCGGTGCGGTGACCTTCCGGGAGGACTTCGTCTTCCGCTCCCGGGTGACCCGCTACCTGCACGAACGCCGGTGCGAGACGATCCTGCACGAGATGGCGCACATGTGGTTCGGTGACCTGGTCACCATGCGCTGGTGGGACGACCTGTGGCTCAACGAGTCGTTCGCCACCTGGGCGTCGGTGGTGGCCCAGGTCAACGCGACCGAGTTCACCTCGTCGTGGACGACCTTCGCCAACATCGAGAAGTCCTGGGCGTACGTGCAGGACCAGTTGCCGTCCACCCACCCGATCGCCTCGGACATGGTCGACCTGCAGGCCGTCGAGGTGAACTTCGACGGCATCACCTACGCCAAGGGTGCCTCGGTGCTCAAGCAGCTCGCCGCCTACGTCGGCTACGAGCCCTTCCTGCAGGGGCTGCGGGCGTACTTCGCCGCGCACGCGTTCGGCAACGCCGAGCTCACCGACCTGCTGGACGCGCTGGCCGAGGCGTCCGGCCGCGACCTGTCGGGCTGGAGCGACCAGTGGTTGCTCACCACCGGGCTGAACGGGCTGTCGGCCGACTTCGAGGTCGACGCGGACGGCGTGTTCACCGCGTTCGCCCTGGTCCAGACGGGCGCCGCGCCCGGCGCCGGCGAGCTGCGCACGCACCGGCTCGCGGTCGGCCTCTACGACAGCGACACCCCGGACGGCCCGCTGGTCCGGGTGCACCGGGTGGAGCTCGACGTCACCGGGGCCCGCACCGACGTGCCGGAGCTGGTCGGCCGGCGGCGGCCGGCCCTGGTGCTGGTCAACGACGACGACCTCACCTACGGCAAGGTGCGGCTCGACGAGGCGTCGCTGGCCACCGCGATCGCCCGCATCGGCGACATCACCGACTCGCTGCCCCGCACGCTGATCTGGTCGGCCACCTGGGAGATGACCCGGGACGCGCTGACCCGGGCCCGGGACTTCGTGGCGCTGGCGCTGCGCGGGCTGCCCGCCGAGGACGAGATCGGCGTGGTGCAGCGGGTGCTGTCCCAGCTGTCACTGGCGGTCGGGTCCTACGCCGACCCGGCGTGGGCCGACGCCGAGGGCTGGCCGACGGTCGCCGACGGACTGCACCGCATCGTGCTGGCCGCGCCGCCGGGCAGTGATCTGCAGCTGGCCGGCGTGAACGCGCTGTCCGCCGCCCGGCTCGGGCCGGAGCAGCTGACCGCACTGACCGGGTGGCTGGACGGCACCGCCCCGCTGGACGGGCTGACCGTGGACACCGACCTGTCGTGGACGATGCTCGGCGCGCTGGTCGCGCACGGCTGGCGGGGCGAGGACGACATCGCCGCGGCCGCCGCGGCCGACGCCACCGCGTCCGGCGACCGGCGGGCCGCCCTGGTCCGCGCGCTGGTGCCGACCCCGGAGTCCAAGCAGGCGGTCTTCGACCGGTTGATGCACGACGACACGATGGCCAACGCGTTCCAGGACGCGTCCATCAGCGGGTTCTCCCACCCCGCCCAGCGGGAGCTGCTGACGCCGTTCACCGACCAGTACTTCGACCTGGTGGCCGACGTCTGGGCGCGGCGGTCCAGCGAGGTCGGGCAGAAGGTCGCGGTCGGGCTGTTCCCGCGGTGGTCGATCGACCAGGCGACCGTCGACCGGGCCCTGGCGTGGGAGGCCGGCGACCACCCGGCGGCGCTGCGCCGGTTGGTGTCGGAGGGCCGGGCCGGGCTGCAGCGGGCGCTCGCCGCCCAGCAGGCCGACCGGGGCTGAGCCGGACCCGGACACGACGACGCCCCGCGGGACTTCCCGCGAGGCGTCGGTCGTACCGGGCCTTCGGACGGGTTCAGCCGTCCCGGGCGGTCACCAGTTCGAGCGCTCCGGCAGCGTCCCGGCCTGGTCGGCGAGGATGCGCAGGCCGTTCACCAGCCCGTCGGCGACCTCTCCCACGCCGCACGCGGCGGTGACGCTGAGGACGGCCAACCGGGCGGCGCGGTCGCTGATCCGGCGCGACGCCTCGCCGCCGGTGACGACCTCGACGACCCGCTGCGCCGGGGACAACGCCAGCAGCACCGCCACCGGCGCCTCGGCGCCCAGTGAGGTGAGCAGACCCTCCGCGGTGGCCCGGGTGTCGGTGCCGAGGTCGCCGAGGTAGGCGGTGAAGCGCAGACCGGTGCGGCGCTCCGCCTCGATCAGCACGTCGTCGAGCAGCTCCAGCTGCGCGCGGTCCAGGGGCGAGTCGGCGTCGCCCTGCGGCCCGACGACGGCGTAGCCGCGGCCGTGCCGCTCCTGCCGTCGCTCGATGTCGGCCAGGCGGGCCGAGACTTCACCATGTGCCACGTGCGCCTCCCAGCGGCGAGTCGGTCAGATGCGGTGGGACGTCCACCGGGGTGTCGCCGGTGTAGAAGCGGTCGGAGTAGTCCCACGGCCCACCCGGCGTGTAGCCGGGCCGCGCCTTGGTCCGCCCCGGCAGCACGGTCAGCAGGTAGAGCCCCACGATGACCACGACCGGGATCCCGACGAACACGAGTGCGCCCTCGAAGAAGTTCACCCCGGCAACCTAACCCAGACGGGGGCCTCACCACATGCCGGGCACGTGGTGTCGCCAGGGTCGCGCGCGTTCGAGTTGACCGGTCAGCGACAGCAGCGACGCCTCGTCGCCGTGGCGGCCGACGAACTGCATCCCGACCGGCAGTCCGGCCGCCGTCCACTGCAGCGGAACGCCCACCGCGGGCTGCCCGGTGATGTTGAGCTGTGCGGTCCACGGGGTGAAGACGAGCTGTCGCCGGAAGTCCTCGGCGGGGTCGCCCGGGTCGGTGAACCACCCCACCGGCGGCGGCAGCCGCGCCACCGTGGGGAACAGCACCATGTCGTACCGGCCCATGGCCCGGGCCAGCGCCCGACCGGCCGCCTGGACCGTGCCCATCGCCTGCACGAGCTCCGGTCCGCCGACCGACGCACCCCGGTCCATCAGGTGCCGGGTGAGCGGCATCAGCAGCTCCCGTGCCTCCGGCGGGAGCGGCCGGGCGTGGGTGAACGCGGCCCACACGGTGAGGAACGCCGGGACCAGACCCGGCGGGTCCGGCAGCCGCACGTCCTCGACCTCGTGACCGAGATCGGTGAGCAGCGCGGTGGTGTCGTCGAAGGCGGCGCGCACCTCGGGGTCGATCACCACGTCGTCGACGCCGGCGATGACGGTGTCCAGCGACCGGCCGATGCGCAGCCGCCGGGGGTCCCGGCCGGCGGCCGCGACCAGACCGGTGCCGCGCACCGAGACGGACGGCTCGCTCCACACCGGGGTCTGCATCGCCTCCAGCAGGGCGGCCGCGTCGGCGGCGGTCCGGGCGAGCGGGCCGTGCACCGACAGCCCGAGGACGTCGCTGCCGACCGGCCCGCGGGAGATCAACCCGCGGCTGGTCTTCAGTCCGACGAGTCCGCACATCACCGCCGGGATGCGCAACGAGCCGCCACCGTCCGTGCCGTGCGCGAAGGGCAGCAGCCCGGCGGCCACCGCCGCGGCGGCGCCTCCGGACGAGCCACCGGCCATCCGCGTGAGGTCGTGCGGCGTCCGGGCCGGTGGGCCCAGGCGGTTCTCGGTGTAGCAGGGCAGGCCGAACTCGGGCGCGTTGGTCTTGCCGAGGCTGATCGTGCCGGCCGCTTCGAGGAGTCCGACGACGTCGTCGCTGACGTCGGGGACGAGATCGGCGAACAGCGCCGAGCCGTGGGTGGTGCGCACCCCGGCCGTGGCGGTGAGGTCCTTGATCGCCGACGGCACCCCGTGCAGCGGGGGCAGCGGCGGGTCGTCGGCACGGCGGGCAGCCACCGCCGCGTCGGCGCGGCGCGCCGCGGCCAGCGCGCGCTCCGGGGTCACCGTCCGGAACGCGCCGAGAGCGGCGTCGTGGGTGGCGATCCGCTCCAGGTAGTGGCTGACGATCTCCACCGACGTCAGGGTGCGCCGGGCCACGGCGGCGGCGAGGTCCACAGCGGTGAGGTCGTGCAGTGCGGTCACCCCGGCGACGCTAGCCGCTGGCGCCCCGGGGACAGCGCGGTCATGAGCGGCGTTGCGTGATGGTGTCTGTGGGTAATCACCCGGTGAACACCGCGAGTTCCGGGGTGACGGGCATTGAACGGTCGCAAACAATGTCGGCGATCCATTCCGCGATGCCGGTGCCGCGCCGCCCCGTGACCGTTCTGACCGATTACCGGGCCCGGTCGGCCCAGTGCGACGATCCCTCGTTGGTGCGGCGTGTCTCTCGTCGAAACGCGTTCGGACGCACGCAGAATGCGGTTGCCATGAATCATCGGAGTGAACTTTCGTCTCTCATTGTACCGCTAACCGGTGGAAACCACCCGATCGTCGTTTAGCCTTCTGCTTCGGGTAGGTGGCTGCGTTTCCCATTTCGTGACCACCCGTGATCACGCAAACATCCGGTCCGTAATGAGCCGTCGGACGGCGATTACAATTCCATTTGCCGCGATCGAGCCGTTGCGGTGAGTGATCAAAACCGATAGCGCACCATCCCACACCCCGCCCCTCCCGGCAGCCCCGTCGTTCTTCCCTCCCGCCCCCCGGAACCCCCAGGAGCCCCCGTGTCGCACACCCTCGCCGCCACCGCCACCACCGCCCCCTCCGCCGTCCGCGTCGGCCGTGCCGTGCGCGTC
>JBQGEH010000325.1:0-1999 GCA_052039515.1 Nakamurella sp.
CTGATCGAGACCGTCGTCTCGATCAGCCTCATCGTCGTCGTGCAGGCGGGGTTCAGCGTCTTCTTCGTCAACACCGTCGCCTTCACCGGACTGCAGCGCGCCACCCAGGCCGCGACGACCATCGCCAACAGCCAGCTGGAGACCCTGCGGGCGCTGCCCGCGTCGGACCTGGTCCGCGGCCGGGATGCCGGCCGGGTGGCGGCGCAGGTCGGCGCGGCGCCGACCGGCGCGGCCACCGCGCTGGCCGGGATGGGCGTCGGTTCCGGGGCCGCCGTCGACGCCTCCGCGACCGCCACCTCCACCCAGGTGCTGCCCACCACCTCTACCGTCACCCGGCTCAACGGTGTCGACTTCTCCACCACCACGTTCCTCGGCCACTGCGCGCCGCCGTCGGCGTTGGCCCTGGGCGCGTCCTGCACCCCCTCGGCCGCCGCGACCGGCTACCTGCGGGCCGTCGTCCTGGTCACCTGGACCGGCAACCGCTGCCCGTCCACCGGGTGCTCGTACCTCACGTCCACGCTGGTCAGCACGGCCACCGACCCGCTGTTCAACCTCAACCAGGCCGCCCCGCCGGCACCCGCCCTGACCAACCCCGGCGACCAGACCTCCGCCGTCGGCGACACGGTGTCGCTGCGGGTCACCGCGACCGCGGTGCCGGCCTACCGGATCAACCTGACCGCCGGCACGCTGCCGGCCGGGCTGGTCCTGGACACCGCCACCGGCGTCATCTCCGGCAGCCCGGTGACCGTCGCCCCGGCGACACCGCTCACCCTGACCCTGATCGACGGCTTCGGCCGCACCACCACCCAGACCTTCGCCTGGACGATCGTGGCGGCGCTGTCCACCGAGACCCCGCCCGCCCAGGCCGGTGTCGTCGGCACCGCCGTCAGCCCGCTCACCCTCCGGGCCAGCGGCGGCACCGCCCCGTACACCTGGACCGACACCGCCGCCACGCTGCCGCCGGGCCTGACCCTGGCCACCTCGTCCGACACCGGTGTCGTGAGCGGCACCCCGACCACCTCCGGCACCTTCCCGGTGGTGCTGCGGGCGACCGACGCCGTGGGACGCACCGCGACCGTCAGCTTCACCTGGACGGTGGACTATCCGCCGTTCGCGGTCACGAACCCGGGTGCGCAGACCGCGTCCGTCGGCGCCCCCGACACCGTGCCGCTCGCCTTCACCGGCGGCTCCGGGTCGGTCACCTGGACCGGGACCGGACTGCCCGCCGGCATGACGCTGACCCCCGCCGGGGTGCTCAGCGGCACCCCGACCACCGCGGGCACGGTCACCACCACCCTGACCGCCACCGACACCCGCACCACCATCGCCCGTACGGTGTCGTTCAGCTGGACGGTGTTCAGCCGGCCGACCGTCACCGCACCGGCCGCCCAGCGGTCGTTCGTCGGGACGAACGTGTCCGTGCAGGCGGGGGCGAACTGCCCCAACGCGCCCTGCACGTTCCGGCTCGACAACGGCCCGGCCACCCTCGGGGTCAGCGCCACCGGCCTGATCACCGGGACGATCACCAGCTCCCCGCAGACCTTCGCGAGCGTCACCGTGACCATCACCGACGCCGCCGGGGCCTCGGCCACCAGCAGCCCGTTCAGCTGGACGGTGCTCAACGGGGTGCCCTCGGCGCCGCAGGCGGTCGTCGTCGGCAACGCCGACAGCAGCGTGACCGTGTCCTGGCAGCCGCCGGCGTCGGGCGGCACGGTCACCAGCTACACCGCGACGGCCAGTCCCGGCGGCGCGAGCTGCACCACCGCCGCCACCAAGTGCACGATCAACGGGCTGGTCAACGGCACCGTCTACGCCGTCACCGTGACCGCCACCAGCACGGCCGGCACCGGCCCGGCGTCCAGGGCGGCGCGGGGCAGCCCGTACCCCGCCGTGTTGTCCGCGGCCGCCGGCCTGACCCTGTGGCTGGACGGCACCGCGGCGAACACCGTGGTGGCCGGGTCCGGGTGCACCGGCACCGCGGCCACCACCACCGTCGGCT
>JBQGEH010000326.1:0-11611 GCA_052039515.1 Nakamurella sp.
GAACGTGGTCGGCAGCTGTCCGAAGACGTGCACGGTCTCCGCGATCGAGGACGACAGCACGAGCAGGATCGCGGCCCACCCGGCCGAGCGCCGGTCGACCCAGATCATCGACCAGCGGTAGACGCCGATCGTGAGGTTGAGCAGCGCGCACAGCTGCACGACCACGAATCCGCCACGCAGACCCACCAGGGAGGAGACCGCCGCGATCGCCTGGTGGCTGCCCGGCGGGTAGCTCAGCACCGAGAACCCGGTGTACCACCGGGTGTCCCAGCTGGAGAACCAGTCCCGGCGGTAGTGGTCGCCGAAGAAGATGTGCACGTACGCGTCGTAGGTGCGCTGGTAGCTGCCCGACAGCAGCAACGCCCCGTGGAACACCAGCACCAGCACGAGGGCGGCCAGCAGCAGCCGGTGCCGCCGGACGAAACCCTCCACGGGACGGTCGGTGTCGGCCGGGTCGGCGTCCGGTGCCGGGGCCATGACCACCGTGTCCGCGGTATCGGCGGGCGGGGCGGGCCGGGCCGGCCCTTCATCGGGTGCCGGGACGGGCCGGACACCGAGGGTGCGGGTCACGGCCGTCTCGTCAGCGCGAGCTCCGCGACCAGCCGCCGGTGGTCGCTGCCCGCGCTGACCTCCTCGTGCAGCGAGACGACGTCCACGCCGTCGGAGACGAGCACGTGGTCCAGCCGCATCACCGGCACGCTCGGGCCGCTCCAGTGCGGCCAGGTGGCGCCGTAGCCGCTGCCGGCCACCAGGAAGGCGTCGCGCAGACCGGCGGCGAGCAGCCGCTGGAAGGGGGCGTGGTCGGTGGTCGCGTTGAAGTCACCGGCCATGATCAGCGCCCCGCCGTCGGGCGCGGTGAAGCCGGCCATGGCCGCCATCTGGCCCAGCCACAGGTCGAGGTTGGTGTCGTTGATCGGGGCGACCGCGTGCACGTCCACGATGCGCACCGGGCCGGCCGCGGTGGACACGTCGGCCCGGGTCATCGGGAAGCCGGCCACGTCGATGGCCCGGCCGGCGGTGACCGGCAGCCGGGACAGGATCAGCGAGCCGTGGTAGCCGGGCAGCGCGTCCACCACCCGCTCCGGGTAGGCCGCCCACAGCGGCGTCGCCTGCAGCGTCGCCAGGTGCTCGGGAGTGACCTCCTGCAGCAGCACGACGTCGGCCCCGCCCGCCAGCAGCTGGTCGGCCAGCCGGTCCACCTGGGGGTTGTCCAGCAGCATGTTCGCGGTGATCAGCCGCAGCGGCACCGCGTCCCCGGGGAACGGCCGGGTCCCGTGCCAGCCGATCGCCTGCCCGAGCCAGACGAGCTGGGCGACACCGACGGCCACGGCGGTCGCGGCCAGCGCCCACCGCCGCCGCCACAGTGCGAGCCCCGCCAGGGGCAGCGCCGGGACGAGCAGCCAGACGGCGACGCCCTGCAGGCCGATCAGCAGCGGCTCGTGCTCGGGTCGCACGAGACGGTTGACGGCGACGAGGACCAGGCCCGCGGCCAGCCCCCAGCCACCCACGAGACCGACGCGCCGCCACCGGTTGCGGCGGCCGGCGGTCACCGGTCGGCACCGCCGGGCAGCAGGCCGGCCAGGCACTGCTGCAGGGCCCGCGTGCTGATCGGTTTGGTCAGCTGCGCGTCCACCCGGTGACCCGGGTCGGCGGCCGGCCCGGTGTGCTGGACCACCCCGGTGATGAGGACGAACAGCGGCCGCGGGGCGGGGAGCGCGGCGAGCAGGTCCATCCCGGTGCCGCCGGGCATCGAGAAGTCCGAGAACACCGCGGTGTAGCGCTGTTCGGCGAGCAGCGTGCGCGCCGGGTCGACGTCGTCGGCCTCGTCGACCTCCCAGCCGGCCCGCCGCAGCATGTGGGCCAGCACCAGCCGGGAGACGGTGTCGTCGTCGACGACCAGCGCGACCGGCGACTCCTCCGGGGCGTTCACGCCGGCGTCCCGGCGGCGGCCGGCGGGTGCATGGTGAAGACCTGGTCGAACTGGGTCAGCCGGAAGACCCGCAGCGCGTCGTCGGAGCGCGGGCTGACCAGCTCGACGTCACCGCCGGTGGCGCGGGTCTCGCGCCGGGCGCGGACGAGGACGGCGAGCCCGGCGCTGTCCACGAAGCCGACCGCGGCGAGGTCCACGGTGAGCCGGCGGCGGCCGTCGGCGACGAGTCCGGTCAGCACCGCCTGCAGGTCCGGCGCCGCCACCGCGTCCAGCCGTCCGGTGACGACCACGGTCGCGGCGTCGGCGGCGGTCGTGGTGGCGGTGGCGGTCAGGGGGGTGTGCGGTTCCGTGAACCGGCGGGGTGAGGACATCGGGCGCTCCGGGCGGATCGTCGGTCGGGTCGGGACTGCGGACGGGTCAGGGTGGCCCGGCGGCGGTTCCACCGGGCGGGGTGCGGTGCAGTTCGAGCACCCACGTGTTGTGCCCGTCGGTGCGGCGGTAGTCCACGGTGTCGACCAGCTGCCGCACGATCATCAGACCGTATCCCCGCACCTGCGGCACCCCGGGGACCGGCTCCGGTACCCCGCTCGGGTCGAAAGGCGATCCGTCGTCGTGGATCTCGACGCGGACGCGGTCGTCGTCCACGGACCCCACCAGCTCCAGCGACGAGCCGGCGGGCAGGCCGGCGTGGTCGACCACGTTCATGCAGACCTCGTGGACGGCCAGCTCCAGCCGGGCGACCAACACCTCCGCCTCGGCGGGGGTGGTCGCGGTCAGCAGCTCGCGCAGCCACGGACCGATGTCGCGGACGGCGAGCGGGTTCGCGTCGATGGACAGCGTCGTGGCCGCTGCCGACGACGCGCTGCGGGGGGCGGTCATCGGCCGGCCTGCCGGGTCTGAGCGGGGTGCGGGTTCACTGGGGGCCTTCCCGTCGGATCACCGCGAGGGTGCAGTCGTCCGAGGGCGCGGTCCCGTCGGCGAAGGCCGCGACCGCGGCGATGAGTGTCCGGCCGAGGTCGTCGGCGGAGGCGGTGACGCTGCCGTCGTGGATCCCGGCGGCGGCGGTGCACAGCTGCCGGAACCGTTCGTAGCCGAACAGCTCCCCGGTGCCGTTCTCCTGCTCGGCCAGACCGTCCGAGCCCAGCAGCAGCGCGTCGCCGGGGCGCAGCGTGTAGCTGAACCCGCGGGCGGCGGGCGCGGGCAGGATGCCCAGCGGCGGCGCCGACGCGGGTACCGTCGCCACCCCCTCGCCGGTGATGGTCAGCACGGGGGAGTGCCCGGCGTTGCTCAGGTGCAGCAGGCCGGTGTCGGGATGGAACGCCCCGAGGACGGTGGTGACGAACAGGCCCACCTCGTCGAGGTAGTCGTAGAGCTCCCGGCCCATCGCCAGCAGCGCCCCCACCGCGTCGTCGGGACGGTGGGTGAGGAAGGCGACCCGGGCGGCGCTGACCGCGCGGGTCATCACCATCGCGGCCGGCAGACCCTTGCCGGCGACGTCGCCGACGGCGAACCAGAGCACCCCGTCGACCTCCATGAACGTCATGAAGTCACCGCCGGCCAGGCTCGCCGGGGTGGAGGAGGCGAACACGTCCAGCTCGTCCATCAGCGGGATGGGTGCCTCCAGCACGGCCTGGGCGAGGCTCGAGGCGAACTGGTGCTCCCGTTCGATGGTGGCCCGCCGGATGCCCTGCAGGTGCAGCCGGGTCAGCGTGTGCATCATCTCCGTCGCCGACGCGACCGCCTCGATGAGCCCGAGGTCGCCGGTGTCGAACTGCGCGCCGTCCCGGCGCAGGAACCCCAGCACCAGCCGGTGGCCCGCGCTCTCGGTGAGCCGGACGATGACGGTGCGGCCGTTGTCGGTCGGCCACAGCCCCGGGGCGTGGTCGGATTCGGCCGCGGCGGCCAGCCGCAGCACCAGCTCGGCGGCCGCGACGTCGTCGCCGCTGACGTGCACGCTGCCGTCCTCGGACAGCAGGACCACGGCGTCGGAGTCGGTCAGCGCGAGGGCCTCGTCGAGCACGCGTTCGGTGCCGCCGTCGGTGCCCAGGGTGTCCACGTTGACCCGGGTCAGCGCCCGCAGCGCGAGCAGCCGGTCCTGGCTGGTGACCAGGGCGTCGGTCATCCCGTCCGCGGCCTCGGTGAGAGTGCCGACGGTGCGACGGATCTCGGCGGCGGCGCGGAGCAGCGTCTCGTCCGGCGCGGGGGCCGCGGCCAGCAGCGCGTCCACGGCGGCGTCGACCGGCGTGCGCCGGGCTCCCGGTCGGCGCGTCCCGGGGAGGGCGGCCGTCATCGTCACGTGACCGCCCCGGCGTCGGAGGTCCGGATGGTGAACACCTGGCTGAGCGCGGTCAGCTCGAGGATGACCCGGACCGGGTCGGACAGGGCGGTGATGACCAGCGTGCCGCCGCAGGCGTGCGCGGACTTCTGCGCCCGGACCAGCTCGGCCAGGGCGCTGGAGTCGACGAAGACGACCTGACCGAGGTCCAGGTCCACCGCGTCGCCGTCGCGCAGCAGCGGTTCGATGGCGGCCCGGAAGGCGGGCAGCTCGTGGGCGTCGAAACGGCCGGCCAGCTCGATCTGGTGGGTGCCGTTGCCGGTCTCGGTGCGGATGCGCATCGGGGGATCCTGTTCTGCGTGCGGCCGGGTCAGGCGGCGTCGGTGGTGGCCGGGACGGTGGGGGTGGCCGGGACGGTGGAGGTGGAGCTGGGGGTGCTGCTACGGGGGGCGGTGGCGGCGTAACGGCCGCGCAGGTCGTACCAACGGATGACGGCGAGGTCCTTGAGGAACTGCAGCGACACCTTGGCCGCGTCCACCGTCGACCCCGGGGCGTCGATCCACTCGACCGGCACCTCGGTGGTGGCCAGACCGCGCTTGGCGGCCAGGTAGAGCACCTCCAGGTCGAAGGAGAAGCCGTCGACCTTCTGCGCGGTGAACAGCTCCCGGGCCGCGTCGGCGGTGAACAGCTTGAACCCGCACTGGGTGTCGCGGACGCGGATGCCGAAGCCGACCGACACGATCAGCCGCAGGCCGTTGCTGAGCAGTTTGCGCAGCGCCGACTTGCCGCTGACCGCCGCACCGGCCGCCGCCCGGGAACCGACGACCACGTCGTACCCGTCGTCGATGCGGGCCATCAGCTCGCCGAACTGCTCGATCGGGGTCGACTGGTCGGCGTCGGCGAACAGCACCACGTCGCCGCGGGCGGCCAGCACACCGCGGCGGACCGCGGACCCCTTGCCGCCGTTGGCCTCGGCCACCAGCACCCGCATGTTCGGGAACCGCAGGTCCTGCAGCAGCGTCACCGTGGTGTCGGTGGAGCCGTCGTCGGCGACGATCAGCTCCCACGGCTCACCGCGGGCCGACAGGTGCGTGGCGATGGCGCCCACCGTGGGCAGGATGCGGAACTCCTCGTTGTAGGCCGGGATCACCACCGAGATCCGGGGTCGTTCGGCGAGCGGTCGCGACACCCAGTCCCGGTAGGCCTGGTAGGCGGCGCTGGCCGGCCCGGCGGACCGGGTCGTCACGGGCGCCGTGCTCGGATCGGTGGTGGTCATGCGCCGGCCTCCGGGGGGCTGGTGGGGGCGGGGCCCGACGTGCGGGCGCCGCGGAGTCGGTCGAGGGTGAGGACGACGAGCAGGACGGTCATGGCGATCAACTGGGCCTGGATCAGTTCGGCGGCGGAACCGTGCCGGGTGAGCAGCAGGACGAGTCCGAGCAGCGCCCCGCCCAGCAGCAGCCAGGACGGCCGGACGTTGCCGAGGGAGAGCTGGTGGCTGGCGATCAGGTTGCCCACCGCGAACAGCGTGGTCATCCCCGCGTACAGCGCGAGCAGCCCGGACAGGCCCTCGTAGGCCGGGCCCAGGACGACGCCGAGCACCGGACCACCGACGAGCAGCGCGGCGACCGCGCACACCGCGCCGATGCCGGCGACGGCGAGAATGCCGCCGCGGAGCAGTCCGTCGGTGTTCCCGCCGCCGGCCTGCCGGGCGGCGACCGCCGGGAAGACCACGGTGGCCACCGACCACGACAGGAAGAACACGGCCCGCCCGATGAGCGCGACGGCGGCGAAGATGCCGGCCGCGGTCGGGGAGAGGAACGCCTTGGCCACCAGCACGTCGGAGTTGTTGGCGATCATCTGGCCGATCAGCAGCACCGACGTGAAACCGACGTAGGCCCGGACCTCGTGCAGGTCCGGACGCGGCCCGGTGGCCGGTCGGTGCGCGCCGGACACGACGTGCACCACGAACCAGGTGGCGACGAACGACGCGGCCAGGCCGATGGTCGCCCCGACGACGCCGAACCCGAGCGCCACCAGCAGCGCACCCAGCCCCAGCCGCACGACCATCTCGGCGACGAACGTGACCGCGAGCGGCCGGAACCGCAGCCGGCCCTGCATGACGCCCCGGCCCACCGACTGGACGAGGTAGAACGGCATGCCCGCGCCGAGGACGACGAACGGCACCCAGGAACCGGTCTGGAACACGTCCTGCCACCAGGCCGCGGGGGCGGCCAGCAGCACGGCGCAGGCCAGGCCCGCGACCAGGGCGCCGCGGCGCAGGGTGCGGGCGAGCCGGTCCGACCGCTCCGGGGTGCCGGCGGCGTCGTACATGCCGACGAAGCGGGCGGCGACCAGCTGCAGGCACAGGGTGATCGAGGTCAGCGTCAGCATCAGCGTGACCATCAGGGTCGCGTCGGAGAACTGAGCCGGACTCAGCCAGCGGCCGAGCAGCAGGTTGAGCGCGTAGTTGCCGGCGTTGGCGACCAGCATGGCCAGGCCCAGGATGCTGCCGCCGGCCAGCAGGGCGCGGCCGCTGGTGCGGTCGGTGGGAGCGACCGGGGCGGCGGCTCCGGCCTCCAGGGGCGGCAGCTGCCCGGCGGGCACCGCGGCCGGGGCGGCGGTGTCGGCGCCGGGGCGGGCGGCGTGGGTGGTCATGCCGCCACCTGGGCGCGCCGGTCCAGCAGCCGGCGTACGTGCACGAGGTGCCAGTGCACGACCTCGCTCATCGGGATGCCGGACGCGGCCGCGAAATTGGTGCGGCCCAGGGTGACCCGCAGCTCCGGGTCGTCCAGCACCGAGGCGATCGCGTCGGCCAGGCTGGCCGGGTCGCCGGGCTCGAAGTACACCCCGCGGAAGCCCTCCTCCTCGATGATGTCGACGAGGTCGCCGATGCGGGGCAGCACCGCCGCGCGGCCGTACTCGCCGGCCTGGTGCAGCACCCCGGAACTGCCGGTGGTCGAGGTGTACGGGAACGCCACCACCGACGCCGAGCCGAACAGACCGGCCACGTCCTCCTCGGCCACGTAGCCGGTGAACTCCAGGTGCGGCAGGTCGGCGTGGCGGGCGGCGACGCCGGCCATGTACCCGGCCGAGTTGGGGGAGTCGGTGCCGGCCAGCACGAGCGCGAGGTCGTCGTAGCCGCGGTCGAGCAGGATGCGGTAGGCGTCGACGAGCATGTCGACGGTCTTGTAGGTGCCCCACTTGCCGAACGCCATGATCTTCCGGCGGCCGGGCGGGACGTCGAAGGAGGGCACCGCGACCTCCTCGAAGCTGCCGTGCGGCGCCAGGATCGCGTTGCGGGCGCCGTAGGAGCGCTGCAGGAACTCGACGTACCGCGGGATGGTCAGCGCGACCAGGTCGGCCCGCAGCAGCGCACGGGTGAGCAGTCGCCCGGCGGCCTTGAGGATGCGGGCGCTCAGCGCGGAGCCCGCGAACCCGGCGTCGCGCATGTCCACGTTGTCGGCGAGGTTGTGCAGGATCACGATCGAGCGGACGCCGGCCAGCCGCAGCGCCGCCGGGACGAGCAGTCCCAGGCCGCCGGCCAGCCGGGTGTCGCCGAAGGTGGCGAACTGCAGATTGAGCAGGACGGCGTCCGGGCGGGTCCGTCGGACGGCCCGGACCACCCGCCAGAGGTTGGTGACGCTGTTGAACCGCCAGCACGGGATCGCGGTCACCCCCGGCATCGGGGTCGGCGCACCGGCGTCGGTCTCGTCGGCGTACAGCACCACCTCGCTGACCTCGTCCGACCGGGACAGGTGCTTGACGAGGTGCAAACCGAACTCGTTGAGGCTGTTGCGGCCCGGCGGGAAGGCGCTGACCACGCCGATCCGCAGCGGCGCGTCGACGGAGTTGGTCACAGGTGCTCCCGGCGGGCGGGTGCGGTCAGGTGACGGGTGACCCGGTCACCGTCGACGGTCGCGAGGCCGTGCGCGAGGATGTCACTCACAGTGATGGTCGCGAAGCGGTCGGAGCCGGTGTCCACCGGTCGCCGGGACCGCCGCGTGAAGCGATGACCGCCGGTGATCGCATCGGCGGCGCCGGAGGGCTGAACGGGTGAGGGGAGACCTGCTCCTCGGTGGTGCAGCATGACGTGAGGTCCTCTCCGGGCACTGACACAGCGGCGGATGAGCGTGCCCCCGGGCGGGGTGCGGCGATGCCGGACCGGGCGCTCCCGTGGCCGGTGGCACCCCCGGGGAGGCGGGTGCCGGCGACGCCGGTGGGGAGGCGCCGGGGGACCGGTCGGGAGTCGCTGCCGGGCAGCGGCTCATTCCCCGCACATTCTGCCGCAAAACGTCGACGTTGGGTAGTATTCGAATTACTCTGAGTGTCGTTCACGCTCGCCGTCGGGCTCGTGCCGCGCCACCGCGGTCGCGTCCCGCAGACCGCCGGCCGGGCCCTACAACGTCTCGATGAGGGCGCCGGGGGCCATCACTGCGCCGCCGTCGAGCCGGCCCGGGAGGGGGACCGTCCATGCCGTCGATCACGCCGACGACGACTCCCCGTGCCCTCCGACGGGTCAATGAACCGCGTCGGCTTCTCGTTGCGCGCGCCCCCGAACGCCGCTGCCGGCCGGGCGGACCGGCCGGCCGATGACCCGAACGCCCGGGGCCGAGCCGTCCCCCGTCCGCCGGGACGCGATCCCCGCACCCGAACAGACCTCCTTCGGTCCCCTTCGACGGTCACGCACAGTAATCACGGACGGGACGCTGCCGGGGTCGGTCGACGACCCGACGGGCCCGTCGGCGGCGGCAGCGCAGACGGTCGACGTCGCGTTCCCGATCACCTCCCGCGCGCCGGATGCGGCGACCTCGGACGCCGCCTGGTGGGCCCGGGCGGGCGAGCTCGCCGGCGACGGAACGGCCCTCGAGCCGCCGCCTGTGATGTCGGTCACGCCGCCCTCGACCGGGGCTGGGTCGGCCGATCCCGTCGATGTCCCCGCCGTGCCCCGGCCGCCGGTACCGACCGTCGTGCGCGCCGTCTTCGTCGCGCTGGGCGCGGGGTCGGCGGCCTATGCGGTCGGCACCGTACTGCCGCTCGACCTCCCGGGTTGGTGGCGGGACGGCGTCTACGTCGCCCTGGAGGCCGTCGGGGCCCTGCTCATCGCGGTCCGTGCCGTCCGGGTCCCGGTCGAGCGCCTCGCCTGGGCCGCGCTCGCCGCCGCCCTGCTGCTGCTGGTCGGCGGGGACCTGCTGATCACCGGCCCGCGCTCGGACGGCCCGGTGTCGGTGACCGACCTGCTCTACGTCGGCTTCTTCGCGCTCACCTTCGTCTCGATGGTCCTGCTGCTGCGCCACCGGCTGCCGCGGGCGAGTTCGGCGGTGTGGCTGGACGGTCTCATCGCGGGTCTCGGGCTCGTCGCGGTCGCGTCGGCGTTCAGCTTCTCGCCGGTGGCGGGCGTGACCATGAGCCAGGTCGAGGTGCTCGCCTACTCGGTGAGCCTGCTGATGCTGGTCGCCCTGATGATCGGCGCCGCCACCGTGCTCGGCCGCCGCCCCAGCCCCGTGTGGTGGCTGATCACCGTCGCGTTCGTGCTGATGGCGGCGTCCAACGTGGTCATCGCCCCGGCGGTCGCCGCCGGGATCTACGTGCGCGGCGCCCCGGTCGACGCGGTCTGGCCGGTGGCCTGCCTCCTGCTGGCCCTCGCGGCCTGGCGGGCCGGCCGCCCGCCGCGGTCGGCGTCGGAGGTCTCGCCGCTGACCATCGCGGCCCCGACGGTGTTCATCGTCTGTGCGCTGTGCGTCGTCGCGGTCAACGAGATCGTCGGACTGCAGCCGTTCTCGGTGCTGTTCGCCCTGGCCACGCTGCTGGCCGGGGCGGCCCGGTTCCTGATGGCGGTCCGGGCCGCGGTACGGCTGTCGCGCACCGAGGTGGAGCTCAACCGGAGCCTGGCCCGCGCCCGCGACGAGGCGGTCGCCGCGACCACCGCGAAGTCGGAGTTCCTGGCCACCATGAGCCACGAGATCCGTACCCCGATGAACGCCATCATCGGGATGACCGGGCTGCTGCTGGACACCGGCCTCACCCCGGTGCAGCGCGACTACGTCGAGACCGTGCGGCGCGGCGGTGACCTGCTGCTGGAGGTCATCAACGACATCCTCGACTTCTCCAAGATCGAATCCGGTCAGCTGGAGCTGGAGAACCGCCCGTTCGACCTGGTGGGCGCGGTCGAGGACGTGCTCGGTCTGCTGGCGGGGACCGCCGACGGCAAGGACGTCGCGCTGCTGTGCGATTTCGCCGACGGCTGCCCGACCTGGGTCTCCGGCGACCGCACCCGGTTGCGGCAGGTGCTGCTCAATCTGGCCGGCAACGCGGTGAAGTTCACCGCGGCCGGCAGCGTGACCGTGCGGATCGAACCCGTCCCGACCGACGACCCGGACCGGATCACGCTCCGCTTCGACGTGACCGACACCGGCATCGGCATCCCCGCCGACCGGATGCACCGGCTGTTCCGCGCGTTCAGCCAGGTCGAGGCGTCCACCACGCGGGAGCACGGCGGATCCGGGCTCGGACTCGCCATCAGCCGCGCCATCGTGGAGAACATGGGCGGCGGGATCACCGTCCGCAGCCAGCCGGGTGTGGGCTCCGTCTTCACCTTCACCACCGTCCTGCACCGCTGCCCCGTCCCCGAAGGGGCCACCGTGACCAACACCGTCTCCCTCGCCGGCCGCACCGCCCTGGTGGTCGACGACAACGCGGCCAACCGCCGCATCCTCACCGAGCAGATGACCCGGTGGGGGATGCGGGTGTCGGCGGTCGCGACCGCCTCGGAGGTGCTGCGGATGGTCGACACCACCCCGCCCGACGTCGCCCTCGTCGACATGCAGCTGCCCGATCTGGACGGGGCCGAACTCGCCGGGATGCTGCGCGAGGACCCCCGCTGGGCGGACGTCCCGCTGATCCTGCTGACCAGCCTGAGCCGCTCGCTGACCGCCGACCGGCGGGAGCACTTCGCCGCCACCATGACCAAGCCGGTCCGCAACGCCGAGCTGCGGCGGGCGGTGATGGGGGTGCTGTCCGGGCTCGCCCCCGGTCTGGACGATCTGGTCCAGGCGCCGGCCGAGCGGCACGGTCTGCGGGTGCTGCTCGTCGAGGACAACCTGGTGAACCAACGGGTCGGCCAGCTGCTGGTGACCCGGGCCGGGCACGAGGTGGAGCTGGTCGGCAACGGCCGCGAGGCGCTGGCCGCGGTGCAGAACCGGCGCTACGACGTCGTGCTGATGGACGTCCACATGCCGGTGATGGACGGGCTCACCGCCACCCGGGAGATCCGGGCGCTGGGACCGGACCTCCCGCAGCCACGGATCGTCGCGCTCACCGCCAGCGTCACCACCGAGGACCGGCGGGCCTGCCGGGAGGCCGGGATGGACGGCTACCTCAGCAAACCCATCCGGGCCGACGAACTGCAC
>JBQGEH010000327.1:0-2178 GCA_052039515.1 Nakamurella sp.
CGCTTCGCCGTCGACATCGCCGGGTACGCCGTCCGCGGCGAGGTCGTCGAGATCGACCGTCCTCACCGGCTCACCCTCACCTGGGGCTTCACCGGCGACGCCGACGTGCCACCCGGATCGTCGACGGTGGTGTTCACCCTCACCGGGACCGCAGACGGCACCCGGGTCGACCTGCTCCACACCGGGCTGCCCGATGCCGCCCTGGCCGGACACGCCGACGGCTGGGCCCACTTCGCCCCCCGGCTCGCGTCGGCCGCGGTCGGGCGACCGCCGGCCACCGACACCTGGCGACCTCTCACCCGCCCCGACGGCACTCCCGAGGAGATCACCCCATGACCCGGTCACCCGCCCGACCCGATTCCCCCGTCGAGGTCGTCGACGCCTACCACCGCGCGTGGACCGGCGGCGACGTGGACGCGGCGCTGCGCCACCTGGCCGACGACGTCGTCCTGCACGCCCCCGACCCGGGCGTCCGCACCCGCGAGGACTGGCACGGCTACCTGTCCGGATTCGTCCCGATGCTGACCGCGGCGCCCGAACTGACCCGGATGATCGACGGCGACCGCGTCGCGCTGTGGTACTTCCCGCAGACCGCGACGGCCACCACGGTGCTCGCCGCGGAACTCTTCACCGTCACCGACGGCCGGATCACCGAGATCCGGTTGAGCTTCGACCGGCAGGGCTACCTCCCGGCGGGAGCGCGATCATGATCACTCCGGAGATGGCCGCACTGAACGAGCGGGTGCGGGCCGCGCTCCCCGCCGACGGCGTCGGTGAACGGCGGATGTTCGGCACCACGTGCTTCATGGTCGACGGGGCGATGGCCGTGGCCAGCCACGGCGACGGCAGCCTGCTGGTGCGGGTGGATCCCGACGACGCCGCGCACCTGGCCCGCCCGTACGTGACCCGGGCCGAGATGGGCGCGGGTCGCAGCATGGGCCCGGGCTGGATCCGCGTGGACGCGGCCGGACTGACCGCCGAGGGCGATCTCGTCGGCTGGGTGGAGACCGCGTTGCGCCGCGACCGGACGGGTGCGCGCCGGCCCGCCCGTTGAGGGCCTCAGACGATCGTCTTGTGCTCGATCTCGGCGATCCCCGGGCGCCCCTGCTCGACCCATCCCACGGCCCGGGTGACGATCGGCGCGTCGGGGGTGGTCACCGACGGCAGCACCAGGTAGTCGGTGCGCAGTGTCCGCGGCGTCAGCGTGCACCGCTGGTAGCCGCGCCGGTTGTTGTAGCAGCGCACGTGCGGGTTCTCGCGGAGGCGGTTGCGGCCACCCGCGCCCAGGTCCTGCCCGTCCCCGCCGGTGGCGATCGAGGTCCCGAGGAACTCCGCGCCGACCACGGGTGAGGAAGGGTCCTTCGACACCGGTTTCAGGTCCGCCGCCATGTTGGCGTGGGCGTCGCCCGAGATCACCACCATGGTGTCGATCCCGCGTTCGTGCACGGTCTCGAACAGCGTCCGGCGCGAATGGTCGTAGCCGTCCCAGTTGGCGCCGTTGCCGTAACCCTCACCCGGGCCGACGACATCGTCGGTCTCGGCCACCTTGCACTGTTGCGCCAGCACGTTCCAGGCCGCGGTCGACGATCCGAGGCCGTCGACCAACCACCGTTCCTGCCGCTCCCCCAGCAACGTCCGGTCGGGATCGTCGCGGATCTCCAGATTGCGGTCCACCGCCATGGCGGGATCACTGGAGTACTGCTCGGTGTCGAGAACATGCACGTCGACGAGCCGGCCGTACGAGATGCGCCGGAAGAGCGGCATGGTCGGGCCCTGCGGGATCGACGTCCGGCGCAACGGCAGGTTCTCGTAGTACGCCTGGTACGCGGCCGCACGTCGCGCCAGGGCGGCGGGCGGGTCGGGCTCGACCGTCCGGTCGAACGGGATCTCGTGGTTGTCCGGGACGACGACGAACGGGACGGAGGCATGGGCCGCCTGCAGATCGGGGTCGCTCTTGTACTGCCCGTAGCGGATCCGGTAGTCGGCGAGCGAGTGCAGTTCCACCGCGGGCAGGTGCCCGCGGCCAGGCACACCGTTCTGACTGCCGCCCTCGTAGATGTAGTCGCCGAGGTGGAAGGCCACGTCGAGGTCGTCGGCGGCCAGGTGTCGCAACGCGGTGTAGTAGCCGTTGTTGTAGGCCTGGCAGCTCATGAAGGCGAAGGTGAGCGACGCCAGGGC
>JBQGEH010000328.1:0-2911 GCA_052039515.1 Nakamurella sp.
GACCCCGGATCGACGGACGAAGAAGCAGACGCCGAACCGGCCGCCGACGACGCGGCGACGCGGCTGCGGACCGACCCGATCGCGCAGTTGGCCGGGGCCGCCGGACACGACGACCCGGAACGCTGGTGGGAGGACGTCGTCGAGAACCGTTCACCGGGCGACCCTCTCGATTCCTTCGACGCCGTCACCGAGGCGATGACCGCTGTGCGCACCGCGCACCCCGAACACGACGAGCGCACCCTGCAGCGCGAGGCGCAGCTGCGCAAACACCTGCGGGCCGCCGTCAAGGGCGGGGCCGACCGGCTCGCGGTGGTCTGTGGCGCCTGGCATGCCCCCGCACTGGCCGACACCCTGCCCGGCAAGCCACCCACGTCGACCGCGGACAACGCCGTGCTGCGGCAGTTGACCGCCACGACCCAGGCGGCGAAGGTGATCGCGACCTGGGTGCCGTGGACCCACTCCCGGCTGGCGTCCTCCTCCGGGTACGGCGCGGGCGTGGACTCCCCGGGCTGGTACGGGCACCTGTTCACCGCCGCCGACCACCCCTTGGAACACTGGCTGTCCGCGACCGCGCGGGTGCTGCGCGACCACGACCTGCCCACCTCGACCGCGAACGTCATCGAAGCCGTCCGCCTCGCCCGGGCCCTGGCCGCCGTGCGCGAGCGACCCGAACCGGGACTGACCGAGGTGCTCGACGCCACCCGGGCCGTCCTGTGCGACGGCAGCGACCTGTCCCTCGGATTCGTCGTCCGCGAGGCCGTCGTCGGCGAGCGACTGGGCAGCGTCCCCGACGCCGCCCCGACCGTCCCGCTCACCGCCGACGTCCGGGCCACCGCCAAGTCGTTGCGGATCAAGTTCGACCCCAAGCCCCGCGAGGTGGTGCTGGATCTGCGCAACCCGAACGACCGGCGCCGCTCACAGCTGTGGTGGCGGCTGCGGATCCTGCGGGTCGACTGGGCGCAGCCCGGGCAGGTGACGGGCACCGGAACGTTCAAGGAGGGTTGGACGGTCGCCTGGCGACCGGAGCTGGAGGTCCGCCTGGTCGAGGCGTCCCTGTGGGGCACCACGGTCGTGTCCGCCGCCGGCCGCCGCCTGATCGATCGGGCGGACAGCCTGGCCGCCTGCGCGAGCGCGATCGCTGACGCCGTCACCGCCGAACTCCCCGACGTCCTGGAGGAGCTGACCGGGCGGCTCGACCGCTACGCCGCCGCCAGCGCGGACATCACCGGCCTGTTGCAGGCCCTGCCCGCACTAGTGCGGGCCCAGCGGTACGGGTCGGTCCGCGGGGTGGACACGGCTGCGCTGTCGGGAGTCGCGCAGGCCGTGCTGACCCGCATCTGCGCCGGGCTGCCCGCGGCGATCGGCGGGCTCAACGACGCCGCCGCCCGGGATCTGAGGCCGGATCTGGAGGCGGCGCACGAGGCGGTGCCGCTGTTGCCGGCCGGCCCCGCCCGGGACGGGTGGTACGTCGCGCTCGCCGACACCGCCGACCGCCGGGACCTGCCGGCCCTGTTGGCCGGGCGGCTCGTCCGGCTGCTGATGGACGCTGACCGGATGGATCGGGACGACGCGGCCGACCGGTTACACGCCGCCCTGTCGGTCGGCCGCGATGCCACCGAGAAAGCATGGTGGGTGGAGGGTTTCACCGCCGGCGGCGCCCTGCTGCTCATCCACGACCGGGCGCTGCTGTCGGTGCTGGACCGCTGGGTGGCCGGCTTGGACGCCGACGAGTTCCTGCTCGTGGCGCCGCTGCTGCGCCGCGGGTTCGGGCAGTTCGAACCGGTCGAGCGGGGCAACCTGCTGACCGCTGCCCGCACCTTGGCCGGATCGGACTCCCGGCCGGCCGAACCGGGGTCGGTGGCCGGAGTGGATCTGCTGGCCGCCGCGCCGGTACTGGCCACCGCCCGCCTCCTGCTCGGCGAGGTAAGCACCCGATGACCGACGAGACCGAACGGATGCGACGGTGGCGGCTGCTGGTGGGTCCGCCGCAGGACGACGACGACAGCGGAGTGACGCTGTCGGCCGACGATCGCCGGGTGGACGGTGCGCTGGGTGCCGTCTACGACCGCACCGGACCGGCCGGTGCCGGCGGGAAACGCACGGCGGGTCTGGGGTCCTCGGCGCCGCGGGTCGTCGGCTGGCTCGACGACATCCGCACCTACTTCCCGTCATCGGTCGTGCAGGTGCTGCAGCGGGACGCGGTGGAGCGGCTGCAGTTGCATCAGTTGCTGCTCGAACCGGAACTGCTGGAGGCCGTGGAACCGGACATCGAGCTGGTGGCGACCATCATGGGTCTGAGCCGGCTGCTGCCGGAGACGTCCCGGGCCACCGCCCGGTTGGTGGTCGGTCGGGTGGTGCGGCAGATCGAGGAGCGGTTGGCCGAACGGACACGCTCGTCGATCCGCGGGGCCCTGCAACGCTCGGCCCGCAGCCGCCGCCCCCGCCGGACCGCCGACATCGACTGGCCGCGGACCATCGCGGCCAACCTGCGGCACTGGATTCCCGAACGGCGAACCGTCGTCCCGGAACGGCTGGTCGGCTACGGGCGGCGCGAGAACCAGGTGCAACGGCACGTCGTCGTCGCCATCGATCAATCAGGGTCGATGGCCGAATCCGTTGTCTACGCCGCGGTTTTCGGTGCGGTGCTGGCCTCGCTGAAGTCGTTGCGGACGTCGCTGGTCGTGTTCGACACCCGGGTCATCGACCTGACGGACCAGCTCACCGACCCGGTAGACGTGCTGTTCGGGGTGCAACTCGGCGGCGGCACCGACATCAACAAGGCCGTCGCCCACTGCCAGGACCTCATCACCTCCCCCAACGACAGCATCTTCGTACTGATCTCTGATCTGTACGAGGGCGGCATCCACGGCGAGCTCGTCCGCCGGATGAACGCGATGAAACTGGCCGGCGT
>JBQGEH010000329.1:0-2183 GCA_052039515.1 Nakamurella sp.
GAGACCTGGTGCTGGTCGAAAGCCCCACCTTCCCCCTGGCCCTGCGCCTGCTGCAGTATCACGGGGCCCGGTGGGAACCGGTGCCGGTCGACGCGGACGGACTGGACGTCGACGAGCTGGAAAGCCGGCTGCGGGCCGGGGTGCGCCCCCGGATGGTCTACCTGATCCCGGACTTCCAGAACCCGACCGCGGTGCGGTTGTCGATGGAGCGGCGCCGCCGGCTGGTCGAACTGGCCGAGCGCTACGGCTTCGTCGTCCTGGTCGACAACCCCTACCAGGAGCTCGATTTCACCGGTCAGGCACTGCCCGGTCTGGACGTCGGGTCGGACCGGGTCGTCCGGGCGAACACGTTCTCCAAGACGCTCGGTCCGGGGCTGCGGACCGGGTGGCTGGTGCTGCCCCGATGGTTGCGGGAACCGGTCACGGTCGTCCGGGCCAACACCGACCAGTTCACCTCCCTGGTCACCCAGCGGGCCATCGCCGACCTGGTGACCCGGCCAGGCCGGTTCGACGCCATCGTGCAGCGGGCGCGGGTCGCCTACGCCCGCCGGGCCGCGACGCTCCGCGACGCTCTGCTCGCCGAGACCGACGGGGCCCTGGAGGTTCCCGACATCGACGGCGGGATCTTCCTGTGGGCGCGGATCACCCGGCCCGACGTGGACGTCGATCGGGTCCTGGAACGGGCGCTGGCGGAGGGCACGAACTTCCAGCCGGGCCGCCATTTCGACGCGGCCAGCATCGACGGATCCGGCCCGGCTTTCCGGCGGCATCTGCGACTGGGGTTCTCGGCCGTGGCCGAGGACGACCTCATCGAGGCGGCCCGACGGTTGGGGCACGCTATCCGCCTGGAGAGCTGACCGAGGCCCGTCCGTTCGGTCCCACTGCATGACGCCGCCGGCCCGTCTTCCTCCTGGTGGGGGATGACGGGCCGGCGGTGTCCTCGTGGCTGTTCAGGCGGGGTCAGCTGGTCTTGGGCAGTCCCGGCGGGTTGATCTCGGACTTCTCGACGGCCTCGCTGCCCAGCTGCCAGCGGTCGAGAACCTGCTGATAGGTCCCGTTCTCAATGGTGTGGTTGATCGCGGCGGCGTACGCCTCGGCCAGCCCGTTGCCCTTGAGCGAGAGCACGGCGATCTCGCCCTGCAGGGCGTCTCCGGCACCGGAGAAGGTGCCGATCACCTTGGTCTCGCCGGTGCTGGCCGCGTGGAACTGCGCGGTCGGGTTGGGCCCGAGATACCCGTCGATGCGGCCCGACGACAGGGCCAGGTAATAGTCGGTCGAGTTCTGGAAGTACTTGATGTCGATCGGCGCGAGACCGTCCGCCACGTTCGCCTCGTTCCAGTCGACGAGGAGCTTCTCCTGGTTGGTACCCGAGCCGACGGCGATCACCTTGCCGGCGAGGTCCTTGCGACCGGACACCGTCCACGGATCGTCCGCGCGGCTTTCCAGACCGAGGGTGTCCTAACGGTAGGTCGCGAAGTCGTACTTCTCCTTGCGCTCCTCGGTGACCGTGACATTGGAGATGAAGGCGTCGGCCTCACCGGAGTCGATGCGGACGAAGTTCTGCGCCCAGTCGGCGGTTCCTTCCTCCACCTGCAGGTCCAGGACGTCGGAGAACAGTTCGGCCAGGTCGACCTCGGAGCCGATCAGGGTGGTGTCGTCGTCGGCGTAGAAGCGCAACGGCGGGGCGGTTCCGGCCGACCCGGTGATGCGGATCGTGCCCCGGTCCCGTATCTCCTGGGGGACGAGAGCGGCGATGGCGTCGACCTTCTCGGTGCGGATGCGGTTCTGGTCCGGCGTCAGGTTGAACGTCGCCGCGGAGCCGGTCTGCGCGGCGGCCGGCGACGCGGTGCCGTCGCTGGGGCTCGCGGCCGGGGAAGTGGACGAGCCGCCGCCGCAGGCGGTCAGCACCAGGGCCGCGGCCACGACGGCCGAGGTCGTAGCGGTGCCGCGACGGAGTCGGGTGAGCATGGTGGATCCTTTCGTTGGGGTGGAGCGGGCAGGTGACAGGGGTTGCCGAGGACCGGGGGCGGCGCAGGTGCGCGCCCCCGGGTGCAGGAGAGGAAGTCGAGTGGGGACGCCGGGCCGGCGTCCGGATCAGAGGACGGCGTGCAGGAAGGCGCGGGTGCGGTCCTGGGTGGGATGGTCGAGGACCTGGTCGGGTGGGCCTTCCTCGACGACGACAC
>JBQGEH010000330.1:0-1510 GCA_052039515.1 Nakamurella sp.
CTGGTGCATGAGCACCCGGCTGTGCGGCAGCGCCCGCCGCTTGCCCGGGGTGCCGGCCGACAGCAGGAACTGCCCGGCGCTGTAGGCGATGCCGAGCACCAGCGTCGAGACGTCGCACGGGATCAGCCGCATCAGGTCCCGCAGGGCGAGCATCGCCGGCACCGAGCCGCCCGGCGAGTGGATCCACAGGGCGATGTCGGTGGTCGGGTCGGCGGCGGCCAGCGAGACGAGCTGGGACGCCAGCAGCATCCCGTTGTCGTCGGTCAGCGGGCCGTCGAGCACCAGGACGCGCTGCTCGGCCAGTTCGAGTCGGGTGCGTTCGGAGAACAGGGGCGGGGACGGGGTGTCGGTCATGACCCGAGCCTGCGGGAGCACGTCCTCGCCGCGCCCGGATCTCCGCCGGTGGCAGCGCTGCTCAGAGCAGCGCGAGGTGACCACCCGTTCGGTGACTCAACCCGACCGCCGACCGGCACGTCCGTCCCTCGGTCATCGGCGAAGGGGAGGCACCGACATGGCGGGCGGACCCCGAGAGCGGCGAACCGCAGCGGCGGGCGTCGTCGCCGCGATCGTCGTGCTCGCGACGGTCGGCGGCTGCGCCTGGACCGACGCCTCCGCGACCGCCGTCCTGCGGACGGAGCTGCCCGGGCTGATCGCCGGCGCCGGGTTCGGGTCCCTGCCGGACTGGCGCTCCCTCGGACACCCGACGGACGACATCCGGGGGTACTTCGTCCGGGACGGCAGCACCTACCGGGTCATCGAGTCCGACGTCGACGACGCCACGCTCGCCGTCTGGCGGACCGGGCCGCAAGGTCCTCAGCCCATCTTCAACGAGACCGTCGTGGCCACCGGCTCCGCGTGCGTGGGTCTGCACCGGGAACCGGATGAGGTGAGCGCGTGGGTCGTCGACTGCCCGGCCGAGCTGTCCGAGGTGCAGCCGTGGGCGGACGACCGCTCCTGGGGTACGGACGCGGTCGCCGTCGCCTCCGCGTCCGCCGCGATCGGCTCGGCCGTCGAGGACGTCCGCAGGACGCTGCTCAGCGAACCCGACGGCCGCCCCCGCGTCACCGACCGCACCGCGACCGATCTGGTCCGCGCGGCCGAGGCCGACCGTCCCCTCGACGCTGGCACCGTCGTCGCGTCCGACGTGCAGCAGGTCGGGCGCATCGTCACGCTGACGCTGACCGCCACCGCGAGCACTCCGCAAGCGGTGGACACCACCCGCACGGCCACCAGTCGCTGGTGTGCCCGGCTGCGGGTGGACCTCGAGGACCGGCACCCGAACGTCATCGGCACCGAGAACGCCTGCGACTGAACGCCGATCCAGACCACCGATCAGTGCAGCAGCTCGACCTCGGCCACGGCGCGCTCCAGCTCGGCCAGCTGGTCCTGCTGGAGCACCCCGAGCTGTACCCGGGTCTGCAGGCGCTGACCGGTGGTGTCCTCGTACGCCTCGACGTGGGCCAGGCCGTCCTCGTCCACGTTCAGCACGATCGTCATCGGCGAGCCCTGC
>JBQGEH010000331.1:0-3677 GCA_052039515.1 Nakamurella sp.
CGCGCTGCGGACCGCGATCCCCAACATCTGTCTGCAGATGCTGCTCCGCGGCCGCAACACCGTCGGCTACACGCCCTACCCGACCGCGGTCACCACCGCGTTCGTCCGCGAGGCGGCGTCGACGGGCATCGACATCTTCCGCATCTTCGACGCGCTCAACGACGTCGAGCAGATGCGGCCGGCCATCGACGCGGTCCGCGAGACCGGCGGCACGATCGCCGAGGTGGCGCTCTGCTACACCGGTGACCTGTCCGATCCCGCCGAGGACCTGTACACGCTGGACTACTACCTGCGGCTGGCGGAGAAGATCGTCGCCGCCGGCGCCCACGTGCTCGCGGTCAAGGACATGGCCGGTCTGCTGCGGGCGCCCGCCGCGACCCGGCTGATCACCGCGCTGCGGGAGAACTTCGACCTGCCGGTGCACCTGCACACCCACGACACCGCCGGCGGCCAGCTCGCCACCTACCTCGCCGCGTCCGCGGCCGGAGTGGACGCGGTGGACGTGGCGTCGGCGCCGATGGCCGGCACCACCTCGCAGCCGCCGATGTCGGCGCTGGTCGCGGCGACCAACTTCTCCGACCGGGAGACCGGGCTGGACCTGAAGGCCGTCGAGGACCTGGAACCGTACTGGGAGGCGGTGCGCAGCGTCTACGCGCCTTTCGAGTCCGGGCTGACCGCCCCCACCGGGCGCGTCTACCAGCACGAGATCCCCGGCGGGCAGCTGTCCAACCTGCGCCAACAGGCGATTGCGCTGGGCCTCGGGAACCGCTTCGAGGCGATCGAGGACATGTACGCCGCCGCCGACCGGATGCTCGGCCACCTGGTCAAGGTGACCCCGTCGTCCAAGGTCGTCGGCGACCTCGCCCTGCACCTCGTCGGCGCCGGGGTGAGCCCGGCCGAGTTCGAGAACGACCCGGCCAAATTCGACATCCCCGACTCGGTCATCGGGTTCCTGTCCGGCGAGCTCGGCGACCCGCCCGGCGGCTGGCCGGAGCCGTTCCGCACCAAGGCGCTGGCCGGACGGACGCGCAAGCCGGTGGTCGAGGAGCTGTCCGCCGAGGACACCGAGGCGCTCGTCGAGCGCCCCCGGGAGACGCTGAACCGGTTGCTGTTCCCCGGGCCGGCGAAGGACCTCGCCACCACCCGCGCCGAGTACGGCGACGTGTCGCTGATCCGCACCCCCGACTACCTGTACGGGATGCGCCGCGGCGTCGAGCACACCATCGACCTGGAGCCGGGGGTGACGCTGTACCTGGGCCTCGAGGCGATCGGCGACGCCGACGAGCGGGGGATGCGCACCGTCATCACCACGCTGAACGGTCAGATCCGGCCGCTGCAGGTCCGCGACCGCAGCGTCGCCGTCGACGTGCCGACCACCGAGCGGGCCGACCCGTCCGATCCTGGTCAGGTCGCGGCACCGTTCGCCGGCGTGGTCACGCTGGTCGTCGGTGAGGGCGACACGGTCGCGGCGGGGGCGGTGGTGGCCACCATCGAGGCGATGAAGATGGAGGCCTCGATCACCACCCAACGCGGCGGGGTGGTGCTGCGCACCGCCATCCAGAAGGTCCAGCAGGTCGAGGGCGGGGACCTGCTGCTCGTCCTGAAGCAGTGACCCGGATCGTCGCCGGACGGTGGGGCGGCCGGGCCCTGAAGACCCCCGAGGGGTCCCGCACCCGCCCGACCAACTCGAAAGTCCGTGCCGCACTCGGTAACTCGCTGCAGGCGTCGGGTGCGCTGGCCGGTGCGTCGGTGTTGGACCTGTTCGCCGGCACCGGGGCGCTGGGGCTGGAGCTCGCGTCCCGTGGGGCCGAGCGGGTGGTGCTGGTGGAGAACGACCGGGAGGCGCTGGCCGTCGTCCGGGCCAACGTGGCGGCGCTCGACGCGGGCGCGACGGTGACGGTGGTGCCGTCGTCGGCGCTGACGTACGCCGGCGCGGGGGCGGCCGGCGGCACCTTCGACATCGTCGTCGCCGACCCGCCGTACGACCTGCCGAACGAGGACCTGACGGCGATGCTGCGGGGCCTGGTGGAGCGCGGGCTGCTGTCCCCGCACGCCGACCTGGTGATCGAGCGGGCCCGGCGGACCGCGGATCTGGAGTGGCCCGAGCCGCTGGTGGGGGAGCGCACCAAGCGGTACGGGGACACCGTGCTGCTGTTCGGTCGGGCGCCGTGACCCGCTACGGTCTCGCGTCATGACGCGCGCGGTGTGCCCCGGTTCGTTCGACCCGCCGACCCTCGGGCACCTGGACATCATCGGCCGGACCGCCGGGCAGTTCGACGAGCTGGTGGTGGCGGTGCTGGTGAACCCGGACAAGAAGGGGCTGTTCGACCTCGACGAGCGGCTCGCGCTGTTGCGCGAGACATGTGCGGAGTGGCCGAACGTCACCGTCGACGCGTTCACCGGGCTGCTCGTCGACTACTGCCGGGAGCGCGACATCCGCGCGATCGTCAAGGGCATCCGGGCGGTCAGCGACTTCGACTACGAGTTGCAGATGGCGCAGATGAACAAGGGGCTGACCGGGGTGGACACGTTCTTCCTGCCGACCAACCCGGAGTTCTCGTTCCTCTCGTCGTCGCTGGTCAAGCAGGTGGCGCAGTACGGGGGGTCGGTCGATCACCTGCTGCCGGACGCGGTGAACCGGGCACTGGCGGCCAAACTGCGCGGGTGACGTGCGTTCACCCGGGTCGGCTGCGGCGCGCCGGTTGGGCGAGCGGGCCGCCCGAGGCCAGACTGGACGCTGCGCCGGGCTCAGCCATGACCGCTGCGCGTGAAGGAGAAGGTGACTGACGTCGTGTACCGGGTGTTCGAAGCTCTCGATGAGTTGGTGACCATCGTCGAAGAGGCGCGCGGTGTGCCGATGACCGCCTCGTGCGTGGTCCCGCGCGGCGACGTGCTCGACCTGCTGGACGACGTGCGCGACGCGTTGCCGGGTGAGGTCGACGACGCGCAGGACGTCCTCGACCACCGCGACCAGATGCTCAACGAGGCGCGGACGTCGGCGGACAAGACGCTGGGCGACGCGGAGACCGAGGCCACCCGGTTGGTCACGGACGCGCGGGCGCTGGCCGACTCGACGGTGGCTGCGGCGCAGGCCGAGGCCGACCGTCGGGTGGCGGAGGCGACCGAGGCGGCCGCGGAGATCATGGCCCGGGCGCGGGCGGACGCCGACCGGGCGATCCGGTCGGGTCAGGAGCAGCACGACACCTCGGTGGCCCGCGGGCAGGCACAGCACGACGCGCTGGTGGCGCGGGGGACCGACGAGGCCGAGCGGCTGGTCGCGGCCGGGCAGGCCGAGCAGGCGCGGCTGGTGTCGCAGACCGAGGTCGTGCAGGCCGCCTACGCCGAGTCGGCGCGGATCCTGGACACCGCGCACGCCGACGTCGACCGGATGCGCAACGAGTGCGACTCCTACGTCGACGGCCGGTTGGCCAACCTCGAGGACACCCTGACGCAGACCCTGCGGACGGTGGGCCGGGGACGGACCGCGCTGCGGTCCGGGCTGGCGGCGGACTACCGGGACTGACGTCTCCGGGTGCATTTCCCGCTGGGCGGGCGGGGGTGTTTCCGCGGAAACGTGGTGGTCGGTGCGCCGGCGCCGACGTTCGGTGGCGTTGCGTTTCCGCGGAAACGCGGGTGCTTGCCTCGGTACGTGACAGCCGCAGGGCTCGTGTGGGATG
>JBQGEH010000332.1:0-1594 GCA_052039515.1 Nakamurella sp.
TGCTTGAGGTAGGCGCGGACCGAGTCCGCGGAAGCGGTCAGCTCGGCGTCCTTACGGGCCTGCTTGAGCGCCTCGGACTCCTCCTCGTCGTCCCAGGTGAATTCCTCGGACGACTCGGCCGACTCGGAACCGGCGGCGCCCTCGGCGGCCTGGCCCGGCGCGGCCGCGGCGGCCCCGGCGGCCGGTGCACCCGCCACGGCGGGAGTCGTACCGGTGTCGTCACCCTCGACCAGATCGGCGGCGAGCAGATCGTCGTCGCCCTCGGTCAGGTCCTCGAGGTCGGTGGGCTCCTGCGGGTCGGCCGCGTCGACGGGCTCCGTCGGATCGGCGGTGGAACGACCGCGCGCTCCTGCCTTCGCTCCGGGAGCTGCACCGTTGATGGCCCCTCGCCCGGCGGAAGCCGAAGGACGACGGGACCGGGTCGAACCGGAGGTTGCTGCTGCGCCTGCCACTGATGCCCTTTCGCCTCACTGAGCCGCCCGGACCGGGCACACGTCGAAACCCACCGACAACGGGGGACGAAGAGGGCCCTACCCCGGTGAGATGTTCTCGACCTGATACTCGGTCCTACCCGAAAGCGGCTGTTCCAGTGTAACCGCGGGTCCGCCCGGGCACGACCCGGCGAGCGAGGCCATTCCCCGACCGGGCCGCATCCAGCCGCCCGGTCGGGATGGCGTGCGTCTCAATCGAGGATCAGCGTCGTGGTGTCCTCGGCCGCCGGCGGGGTCACGGCGGCGGTCTCGTTGGCCTCGGTGGCGCGGAGCGCCGCGCCGACGATGCCGGCGTTGTTGATCAGCTGGGCCACCGCCAGCGGGGTCCGGCACTTCAGGTGGGGCACCCACTTGTCCGGCTTCTTCGAGATGCCGCCGCCCAGGATGATCAGCTTGGGCCCGAGCAGGTTCTCCAGATGCGTCAGGTACTTCGACGCCCGCTTGGCCCACTGCTCCCAGCTCAGGTCGTCGCGCTCCCGCGCCGACGCCGCCGCCTTGGTCTCCGCGTCGTGACCGTCCAGCTCGATGTGGCCGAGCTCGGCGTTCGGCACCAACCGACCGTCGTTGATGAGCGCGATGCCGATGCCGGTGCCGAAGGTCACCATGATGACCAGGCCGGAGATCCCGCGGCCGGCGCCGTAGCGGGCTTCGGCCAGACCGGCCGCGTCGGCGTCGTTCAGGACCGTCACCGGGCCGGGCAGCTGCGGCTCCATGGCCTTCTGGAGGGAGGTGTCGATCCACGACTTGTCGACATTGGCGGCGGTCTTGACCACGCCGTCCAGCACGACGCCGGGGAACGCGACGCCGAACGGCCCGCGGTAGTTGAAGTGCGCGGCCACCTTGCCGGCGGTCTCGGCCACCGAGTCCGGGGTGGCCGGCTGCGGTGTGTCGAGCCGGAAGCGCTCACCGATGAGCACACCGCCGCGCAGGTCGACGATGCCGCCCTTGATGCCCGTACCGCCGATGTCGATGCCGAACGCGACGTCCGGTGAAGTGGTGGACACACCCGCTCCTTCATGCCTGGACCGCAGGGGTCTGGACCTGGGGGAGTCGTCCGCCGAGGCGGTGACCCGCCCGCGGGAGGCCGCGGGCACCGCGAGCGT
>JBQGEH010000333.1:0-2048 GCA_052039515.1 Nakamurella sp.
CCAAGCTCAAGCTGAGCGGCCCGGGCGTCGGCCCGACCGCGACGCTGGGCGCCGTGTCCGCGGTCGACACCGACACCACCCTGACGGTGGCGCTGGACAAGGCCGCCACCGGTGGCGGGACCTACTTCTCCGTCGCCGCCCGTAAGGTCGGCAACTCCGAGTACCGGACCTCGCTGCGGTGGACCAGCACGGCCGGTCTGTCGGTCCAGGTCGTCAAGATCGCCAACGGCGTCTCCACGACGCTGGCCACCACCAACCTGGCGAACTTCGCCTACGTCCCGGGTGAGTCGCTGACCCTCCGCCTCCAGGTCACCGGGTCCGCCTCGGTGTCGGTGAAGTCGAAGGTCTGGCGCTCGGGCGCGAGCGAGCCGACGGCGTGGACCGTGTCCGGCACGGACAGCACCGCCACGCTCACCGCTCCGGGTGGCATCGCGCTGTACCCCTACCAGTCGGGCTCCTCGGCCGCGGGTGCCGTGGTGCTGACCGTCGACAACCTCTCGGTCGTCGCCGTTCCGTAGTCCCCTCCGATCCCCCGGTCGCCGACGACACGTCGACGGCCGGGGGATCGTTGTGTCACCCTCCAGTCCGGGCGCCGGTCCGGAGGTCCGCTCGAGAGGAACCACACGCATGACCCCCACACCCATCACCCCGCAAGCCGACGGTCGGCCGGCGATGCTCTTCGCGCACCCGAGCGCGGAGTTGTACGGCGCGGACCGGGTGTTCCTCGAGTCGGTCATGGCGGCGTGCGAGGCAGGAGCCGACGTCACCGTGGCACTTCCGGTCGACGGTCCGTTGGTTCGAGTCCTGCGGGACCGGAACGTCCACGTCGTGCTCTCGCCGACGCCCGTCCTGCAGAAGAGTGCGCTGCGGCCGCGCGGATTCGTGCGGCTGCTCCGTCAGGGCTTGCGTTCGTTGCGTCCGGGCTGGCGCCTGGTGCGAGGGGCGGGACGCGACGGTGTCTACGTCAGCACCATCACCGCGCCCGCATGGTTGGTACTCGCCCGGCTGGCCCGCAGGCGGGTGACAGTGCACGTGCACGAGGCCGAGACCGCCGCTCCGGCGGTCGTGCGCGGTCTCCTGGCCGCTCCCGCCCACCTTGCGCACAGGGTGGTGGTCAACAGCCGCTTCAGTCTGGACACGTTGGTATCGCCACGCTCCCGCTTGCGACGCCGCAGCGTGGTGCTCTACAACGGGGTGACCGGACCGGAGAGCGTCACAGCGGCCCGCCCGCGAATCGACGGGGGAGTGCGGCTGCTCTACATCGGTCGGCTGTCCCCACGGAAGGGGCCGCGCTTCGCCGTCGAGGTCCTCGCCGAGTTGATCGGGCGGGGGGTGGACGCTCACCTGGATCTGCTCGGGTCCGTGTACACCGGCTACGAATGGTTCGAGGCGGAACTCCGTGCTGCCGCCGACGCGCCCGAGCTGGCGGGGCGGGTGCGGTTCCTCGGCTTCCAGGACGACGTCTGGCCCGTCGTGGCCGCCGCTGATGTCGTGCTCATACCCTCCCTGCTCGACGAACCCTTCGGCAACACGGCGGTGGAGGCCCTGCTGGCCGCCCGCCCGGTGATCGCCAGTGACACCAGCGGTCTGCGCGAGGCCGCGGGTGGTTACGCTGCCGCCCAGCTCGTCGCCCCCGGAGACACGGCATCGTGGGCGGACGCCGTCCAGCGGGTCGTGGACGACTGGTCAGGGTTCGCCGGCCTGGCGGCGGCGGACTCGGCGACCGCGTACGAGCGGCACGCGGTGTCCGGCTACCGCCGCCGGCTGGCAGAGATCCTCGGGCTCGCTCCGGCCCTGCCCACGGTCGGTGCCCGGTGACCGCCGCGACCGGAGGGGGTGCCCACCTCGGCCGCATCCTCGGCTCCACCGTGGTGGCCAAGGTCGGCGTCATGGGGCTGTCCGGGGTGCTCGCCGTGATCACCACCCGGCTCATCATCGAGAACTTCGGAGTCGGCGCCTACGCCCAGTACGGCCTGCTCACCTCCATGGCCGCCCTCGTCCCGTTCGCCGATCTCGGTATGTCGGCCGCGATCATCAACGCGGTCGCC
>JBQGEH010000334.1:0-1897 GCA_052039515.1 Nakamurella sp.
GCGGCACCCGTGGCCGACAGCAGCACCGACCCGGTGATCGACCCGGTCGGCACCGACGACCCCGCCCTCGTCGCCGAGCCGTCGGCCGGCCCGGACGCGGCCCCGGCCGCCGAGGTCAGTGAGCACCCGGTGCTGGTGGTCGATTTCGGCGCGCAGTACGCGCAGCTCATCGCCCGCCGCGTCCGCGAGGCCAACATCTACTCCGAGATCGTGCCGAGCACGATGCCCACCGCGGAGATGCTGGCGAAGAACCCGGCGGCGATCGTGCTGTCCGGCGGGCCGTCGTCGGTGTACGCCGAGGGCGCCCCGCAGGTCGACGCCGGCCTGTTCGACGCCGACGTCCCCGTGTTCGGCATCTGTTACGGCTTCCAGGCGATGGCCACCGCCCTCGGCGGGCGCGTCGACCGCACCGGGCGCCGCGAGTACGGCGGCACCCCGCTGGACGTCACCGACTCCGACTCGGCGTTGTTCCATGACCTGCCCACCTCGCTGAACGTGTGGATGAGCCACGGCGACTCGGTCGCCGAGGCGCCCCCCGGGTTCGCGGTCACCGCGAGCACCCCGGACACGCCGATCGCCGGGTTCGAGAACCTCGAGCGGCGCCTCGCCGGTGTGCAGTACCACCCGGAGGTCGGCCACTCCGAGCACGGCCAGGAGGTGCTGCGGCGCTTCCTGCACGACGTCGCCGGACTCGACGGCTCGTGGACGGCCGACTCCATCCTGGCCGAGCAGATCACCCTGATCCGGGAGCAGATCGGCGACCGCAAGGTCATCTGCGGGCTGTCCGGCGGGGTGGACTCCGCGGTCGCCGCGGCCATCGTGCACCGGGCTGTCGGCGATCAGCTGACCTGCGTGTTCGTCGACCACGGGCTGCTGCGGGCGGGGGAGCGGGAGCAGGTGCAGCGGGACTACGTCGCCGCCACCGGCATCAAGCTGGTCACCGTCGACGCCGAGCAGCAGTTCCTGGACGCGCTGGCCGGGGTCACCGAGCCGGAGACCAAGCGCAAGATCATCGGCCGCGAGTTCATCCGCAGCTTCGAGGACGCGGCCGCGTCGATCGCCGAGGCCGAGGGCGGGGTCGACTTCCTCGTCCAGGGCACCCTCTACCCGGACGTCGTCGAGTCCGGTGGCGGCACCGGCACCGCAACGATCAAGAGCCACCACAACGTCGGCGGGCTGCCCGAGGACCTGAAGTTCGCGCTGGTCGAGCCGCTGCGCAAGCTGTTCAAGGACGAGGTCCGGCTGCTCGGCCGCGAGCTCGGCCTGCCCGCGGAGATCGTCGGCCGGCAGCCGTTCCCCGGCCCCGGCCTGGGTATCCGCATCATCGGCGAGGTCACCCACGAGCGGTTGGAGATCCTGCGGGCGGCCGACGCCATCGTGCGGGCGGAGCTGTCCGCCGCGGGTCTGGACGACGAGATCTGGCAGTGCCCGGTGGTGCTGCTGGCCGACGTCCGCTCGGTCGGCGTGCAGGGCGATGGCCGCACGTACGGCCACCCGATCGTGCTGCGTCCGGTGTCCAGCGAGGACGCGATGACTGCCGACTGGTCGCGACTGCCCTACGACCTGCTGGCCCGCATCTCCAACCGCATCACCGGCGAGGTCCCCGACGTCAACCGGGTGGTGCTCGACGTCACCAGCAAGCCGCCGGGGACGATCGAGTGGGAGTGAGCCGAACGACGACGAGGGCCCGGCGACCGTGTGGTCGCCGGGCCCTCGTCGTTCCCGGAGCGGGAGCTACCGTCCTTCGCGCCGCCGTCGCCGGGCCGGCAGGGTGCTCGCGACCAGACCGATGCCGATCAGCGCGAGGGCGCCGGCGATGATCCACTTGGTGGCCTCGTCGAGCAGCCAGAACGGGTTGCCGGTGAACCCCACCGAGGCCACGGCCAGGAACACCAGG
>JBQGEH010000335.1:0-8716 GCA_052039515.1 Nakamurella sp.
CGCCCTGACGACGCACCGTCGGCTGGAGACCGACCCCGAGCTCGGACGGCGGCTGCCGTTGGCCGCCGCCGCGGCCGCGCACATCGGCCATGTCGGCATCCGCAACCGGGGCACGCTCGGCGGCACCCTCGCCCACGCCGATCCCGCCGCGGAGCTGCCGATGGTGATGGCCGTGCTGGACGCACGGGTCCACGTCGAGAGCGCCGTCGGTGGCCGGCGGGTGGTGCCCGCGGCCGGGCTGTGCGTCTCCTTCTTCACCAACTCCCTCGAGCCGGGCGAGCTGATCACCTGGATCCAGGTCACCGCACAGCCGGCCGGTCAGGGCTGGGGTTTCGCCGAGATCGCGCCCCGGCACGGCGATTACGGCCAGGCGGGGGCGGCGGTCACCCTGGAGACCGACCACGCCGGCCGGATCGTCCGGTTCCGGGCCGGGCTGCTGGCCGCCGGGGACACCCCGGTCCTGCTCCCGCCGGACCTGGATCCGAGTGGCGCCCGGGCCGACGACACCACGTTCTCCGCGGTGGTGCGGGACTGGACGGCCCGGCTCGACCCACCCGCCGACGACGCCGACCACGCCCGGTCGCTGGCGGCTGCCGCGCTGGACGACGCCATCGCCCAGGCCCGAACCCGGTGCCTCCCCGGTGCCGGCCTGCTGGAGGTCCTCCGATGACACCGCTGTCCCCCGCGCCGGCCGTGCCCGCGCCCGTACCCGACCTGCCGCTGGAGGTCACGGTCAACGGCGTGGTGGTGCGGGCGGTCGTCTCGCCGCGCTGGACGCTCGCCGACTTCCTGCGTGACCACCGGGGTCTCACCGGCACCCACCTCGGCTGCGAGCACGGCGTCTGCGGTGCGTGCACGGTCCTCGTCGACGGGGTCAGCGCCCGGGCCTGTCTGGTCCTGGCCGCCCAGGTGCAGGGTCGCTCGGTCACCACCGTCGAGGGACTCGAGGACCGGCCCACGACCTGCCGGCTGCGGGCCGCGCTCAGCGCCCACCACGGCCTGCAGTGCGGCTTCTGTACGTCCGGCATCCTGGTCAGCGGTACCGAGCTGCTCGAGGACACCGCCACCTCCCGCCCGTTGACCGATCAGCATGTCCGGGAGACGTTGTCCGGCAACATCTGTCGGTGCACGGGCTACGACGGCATCGTGCGCGCCGTGCTGGCCGCGGACGACTCCGAACCGGTCTGATCCCGGCCTGATCCTGGCCTGGGCCCGGCACGGGCCCGCGGCGGCGTCAGCGGCGCCGCCGCAGGCCGTCCGCGAGCACCTGCGCCAGGTGCCGCGTCGGCCGGTCGGCGAGGTGGTCCGCCTGCGTCCGGCAGGAGAAGCCGTCGGCGACGAACGGCGCGTCCGGGTGTGCCCGCAGGGCGGGCAGCATCCCGTTCTCCGCGACCGCCACCGACACGTCGTAAAGGCCACGCTCCATGACGAAGTTCCCGGCCAGGCCGCAACATCCGGCCACGACGACCGGCTCCGTCCCGGCTGCGGCGAGCAGCGACCGGTCGGCCCGGAACCCCATCACGGCGTGCTGGTGGCAGTGCGGCTGCACCACCACCTGCTGCCCGCCCAGCTGGGGTGGCGACCAGTCCGCCGGGGCGGACCGCGGATCGGTGAGCAGCTCGGCGAGGGTGCGGGTGGCCGCGGCGACCCGCGCCGCCCGGGGGTCGTCGGGCAGCAGCTCGGGCAGGTCCGAGCGCAGCACGGCGGTGCACGAGGGTTCGAGTCCGACCAGCAGTCCGCCGGCGTCGACGTGCGCGATGACCGTGTCCACGGTGTGCCGCAGTCGTTTCCGGGCGCCGGTGAGCTGACCGGTGCTGATCCAGGTCAGTCCGCAGCAGGCCGGTCGCGGGGGCACGCTGACCGCGTACCCGGCATCGCGCAGGACGGCGACCGCGTCCCGCCCGACCTCGGGCGTGAAGGCGTCGGTGAACGAGTCCACCCACACCATCACCGGCGGCAGCCCGGGCGTCGGCGGCGTGGTGGCCGTCCGGCCGATCCGCGACCACCAGCGGCGGAACGTCCGCCGCGCGAAACGCGGTACCCGGCGCCGGGTGTCGATACCGGCCGCCCGCAACAGCGGGGTCCGCAGTGCCGGCACCGCGGTGACCGCGTTGACCAACGGTGCCAGCCGACCGACCCGGCGGCTCCACCGCGGGAGCCAGCCCAGGGCGTAGTGCGTGACCGGGCGCAGCCGACGGTGATAGCGGCGGAACAGCACCACCGACTTGTAGGTGGCCATGTCGACCCCGGCCGGGCAGTCGGATCCGCACGCCTTGCACGACAGGCACAGATCCAGCGACTCGGCCACCTCGGCGGACCGGGCGCCGTCGCGGACCAGGGTGCCGTTGACCATCTCCTGCAGGACCCGGGCCCGGCCCCGGGTGCTGTCCTTCTCGTCCCGGGTGGCGAGGTAGGACGGGCACATGAAGCCACCCGCGGCGCTGGTGTCGGCGCGGCACTTGCCGACCCCGACGCAGCGGTGCACCGAGGTGCTGAGGACGCCGTCGTCGTGCAGCAGGGAGAACCCGCCGGCGCTCCGCGACGCGCGCGCGGCCGGCAGGCGCAGGTCGGCGTCCAGCGGTGCGGGCCGGACGATGATGCCCGGATTGAGGATGTCCAGCGGGTCGTAGAGGGCCTTGACGTCGGCGAACAGCTCCCGCGCGGTCGCCGAGTACATCAGCGGCAGCAGCTCGCCGCGGGCGCGGCCGTCACCGTGCTCCCCCGACATCGACCCGCCGTGCCGGGCGACGAGGGCCCCGGCGTCGAGCAGGAAGGCCCGGAACCGGTCCGGGGCGGAGCCGATCGGCAGGTCCAGCCGGACGTGCACGCAACCGTCCCCGAAGTGCCCGTAGCTCAGGCCGTCGACACCGTGGTCGCTCATCAGCGCGGTGAAGTCCCGCAGGTACGCACCCAGCGACGCGGGTGGGACGGCGGCGTCCTCCCACCCCGGCCAGGCCGGGCGGCCGTCGGGGGTGCGGCCGGCCAGCCCCACCCCGTCCTCCCGGATCCGCCACAGCGCCGCCGACTCCGGCCCGGTCGGGACGACCCGGACGGCGGGGGAACCACCGGCCCGGGCCAACCGCCGGGCGGCGTCCAGCGCCGCGGCCGGGGTGTCCCCGGCGGCCTCGACGAACAGCCAGCCGGCTCCCGCCGGCAGGTCCGGGACGGCAGCGGCGCCGGCGTGCCGCCGGACGACGTCGACCAGCCGGGCGTCCATGCCTTCGATGGCCAGCGGCTGCTCGGCCAGCAACGCCGGGACGGCGTCCGCCGCGGCCACCATGTCGGGGTACCCGATGACCAGCAGTGCGGTGGCGGCCGGCACCGGCACCAGGTCGAGCTCGGCCTGCAGCACCAGTCCGCAGGTGCCCTCGGTGCCGACGAACGCCTTGGCGGCGTTCCGTCCGCGTTCGGGGAGCAGGTGCTCCAGCGAATAGCCCGAGACCTGCCGGCCGAAGCGGCCGAGCTCGGTGCGGACGACCGCGAGGTGGGCCCCGATCAGCTCGGTGAGGCCCGGCGGCGCCTCGCCGGGTCCGAGCCGCAGCTTTCGGCCGCGTCCGTCCAGGACGTCCAGCGCCCGGACGTTGTCGGCGGTGCGGCCCCAGGCGACCGCGTGCGGACCGCAGGCGTTGTTGCCGATCATGCCGCCGAGGGTGCAGCGGGCGTGCGTGGACGGGTCCGGGCCGAACCGCAGGCCGTGCGGCGCCGCCGCCCGCTGCAGGTCGGCGAGCACCACGCCCGGTTGCACCACGGCGGTCCGCGCGTGCGGATCGAGATCGAGGATGCGGCCGAAGGAGCGGCTGAAGTCCAGCACCACCCCGCCGCCCACCGCGTTGCCGGCCACCGAGGTCCCGCCGCCGCGGGCTGTCACCGGCAGGCCCGCGGCTCCCGCGATCTCGAGCACGGTGGCGACGTCGTCCTCGTCGGCCGGCAGCACCACCGCCTGCGGGACCACCCGGTAGTTGGACGCGTCGGTCGAGTACTCGGCACGCCGGCGGGTGCCGACGTCGACCCGGTCACCCAGCCGGGCGCGCAGCAGGAGGACCGCCTCGGTGTGCTCGGGCGGGGTCCCGGTCGCCGGGCGGACCGCTGCCGTGGTCACGCGGTGGTGCTCCCCACCGGGGCCGGTACGCCCGGCGCGGTCAGCGACCGGACCGGCAGGCCGAGCTCCGTCTCCGCCGCGCGCAGCGAGGCGTCACACTGAGCCGCGTACAGGTCGGTCGGCTCGGCGACGGACCGTCCGACCACCCCGCTCATCCAGTCGATGTCCTTGCCGTCCCCGCCGAGCTCCGCGTCCTTGGTCCCGGCCCCGGACAGGTTGGACTGGAAGATGCCCGCGGCCGACCGCGGCAGGAAGTCCTCGTAGACGACCGGATCGGCGATGAGCCATCCGCCGTCCAGCAGGGTCCCGAGGTCGGCCGGCACCTCGCCCGAGGGCCGGGGCGCCGCGACGCGGTAGGTGAAGAAGCCCAGCCCGCGTCGTTCCAGTTCGGCCTCGGTGCGCGGGAAGTGGTCGGCCCAGACCTGCACGCCGACGTCCTGCCGGGACGCACCGGTACGAGCCGTCCGCTCGTCGATCTCCACCATCGCCCGGTCGTAGATCTCCCGGCCGGCGGCGGTCAGCGCGATGCCCCGGGCCTCGACCTCGCCGAAGCGCACCCGCAGCGACTCCTCGGTCAGGGTGCCATCGGCGGACCGGAAGCGGCGCGGTTCGGCCAGCGCCTTGAACGACGTCTGCCGCAGCAGCACGTCGGGACCGTCCCACCGCGGCGGACCCTGGATGTCGTCGATCATGGTGATGCCCCGCGCGCTCATCCGCCGGTACAGCTCGTCGATGTCGAGTACCCGTGGCGTGAGGTGGTTGATGTGCGTCGACGGCACCCCGCCGATGTCGGCGGCCACCGACGAGATCGCCTCCAGCGTCCGGTACCAGTCGCGGTCGACCGGTTCGGTGGACAGCCGGAAGACGTCGGTGGCCAACTGCAGGAACCGCTCGGCGTCCCCGTCGGACAGCCCACCCGCCGCGGTCGCCCGGTCGGCCAGGTCGAGCAGTTCGGCCGGGAACAACTCGCGGGTGGCCAGGAACGCGGTCAGCCGCTCCTGCAGGTCGGCGTCGAAGAACCGCCGGTCGTCCACCGCCAGCAGCGAGGTGAAGACCCGGAAAGGGTTGCGTGCCAACTCGTCGGCGTCGATCGGCCGGAACGCCGTGGACACGACGGGGACCGCACTGGCGGACGCGTCCCGCAGGTCGTAGAAACCGACCGGGTGCATGCCGAGCGCCCCGAAGACGCGTGCCACGGAACTCATCTCGGCTTCGGTGCCGACCCGGATGGCCCCGTGCCGCTCCGCCGTCACCCGCTGGATGCTGCCCAGCCGTTCGGCGTCCGCACCGTCGGCGGCCAGGACGTCACCGTTGACCTCCGACGCCACCTCGACCAGCGTGTCGTACGCCGGGACCTCGGTGCCGTACATCGCCGACAGGGACACCGCGAACGCGGCTCGGAGCTCCCAGGTCTGCATGGTCACGTGGACTCCCTCCGGCCGCCGGCGCCCGTGAGACACCACGACGATCGTCCCCCACCCGGTCGACCGACCGGGTCCCGGCAAGTGTATACATAATCCAATCGACCTCCAGAGGTCGCCCCGACCGACGAGGAGACCTCCGATGGCCACGACGTTCGTCACCGACATCGGGCTGCTGGCACCGGGCCGGCTGGGCGCCCCCGCCGTGCGGGACACCACCCTCACCATCCGGGACGGGGTCGTCACCGCGATCGGCGGCGACGGGGCCGACGCCGACGAGCGCTGGAGCGCCCGGGGTCTCACGGTCATCCCCGGACTCGTCGACGGGCACGTCCACCCCAGCTTCGGCGAGTGGACGCCGGCGCAGAACAGCATCGGCTGGATCCACAACTACCTGCACGGCGGCACTACGACGATGGTCTCCGCCGGCGAGCTGCACATCCCCGGACTGGACTTCACCGCGCTCAGCCCGGAGCTCGTGACCAGCCTGGCCATCACCTCACGGCACACCACGGGCCGGATGCGGCCGTCGGGGGTCAAGGCGGTGTTCGGCACGGTCCTGCTGGTCCCGGGGATGACGCGGGAGCACTTCGACCGCCTGCAGGAGCAGGGCGTCACCCAGGCGAAGTACATCTTCTACGACTTCTCCCGGCTCGGCGACGGTGAGGTCGAGCGCTACCGCGGCTGGTGCCGGGAGCGGGGCATCACGGTGAAGATGCACTCCGGCGGGGTGTCCCGCTCCGGCGCCAGCCGCCTCGCCGGCGCCGACGTCACCGCCGCCGTCCGGCCCGACGTCGTCGCCCACCTCTCCGGCGGCCCGATCCCGATGCCCGACGAGGACATCCACCGACTCATCGAGGAGGTGCCCGAGGCGGCGCTCGAGGTGTGCAGTTCGATGAACTACCGCGCCACCCAGGTCGTGGTCGATGCGCTGACCGCCCGCGGTCGGCTGGACCGGCTCACGCTGGGAACGGACACGCCGGGCGGGACGGGGGTCATCCCCCGCGGCATGATGCGTTCGGTCTGCTTCCTGGCCTCGATGTGCGGGCTCGATCCGCTGGACGCGGTGGCGGTGGCCACCGGCAACACCGCCCGGGCGCACGGGCTGGACGTCGGTGTGCTCGAGGTCGGAGCGCCGGCCGACCTCGTCGTTCTCGGGCCGGTCTCGGGGTCGCGCGCCGCCGATGGACTCGAGTCCTTCGGGCTCGGCGATCTGCCCGGCATCTCGGCGGTGATGGTCGACGGTCAGTGGCTCGTCCAGGGTCGCAGTGAGCAGACGCCGCCCACCCAGGTCGCCCTGACGAGGATCTGACCGGCACCCGGATCGGTCAGGCGTTCTCCGCCGCCGGCTCCCCGTCCTCCGGCGGCAACGTCCCGAACGCGGCGTGCAGCGCATCGCGCCACATCTGGTTCCACACCCCGCCACCGTCGGTCCCGGACGCCGATCCCGCCCCGGTCTCCACAGCGTCCTCCGCCGGACGCTCGGCCGCCGCGTCCAGCTCGCCAGGCTCGTCCGGTCGAGGGTGTGGGCCCGGCTCAGGCCCCTCGGGAACGCGCTGAGACACGGCCGAATCGTATAAGGCGGCGCCCCGGGCTCCCACCCGACCTACCGCAACGAGTGTGTCCCGCCCCGAATGTACGAGTGCCGGCCGCGCGATGTCCCGCGGACACCGGTTGACCAGGCTTTACGATCGCGGGGTGGGCGACTTCTTCGAACGCAACATCATCGAGCCGGGCAAACTGCCGCCCCTGCTCGCCCTGTTCGCCTTCATCGTGACGTTCCTCGTCACACGGTTCATCACCCGTTCGATCCGGGCGGGCCGCGGTCCGTTCCGCGACAACGTCTCGGCCGGCGGTACCCACGTCCACCACGCCGTTCCCGGCATCATCCTGCTGGTGGCGGGGGCGTTCACGGCCATCAGCACCGAGAGCGAACCGTGGATGGCCATCGCCGCCCTGGCGGTGGGCTGCGGCACCTCGCTCGTCCTCGACGAGTTCGCGCTGATCCTGCACCTCAAGGACGTCTACTGGTCCACCGAGGGGCGGGGGTCGGTCTACCTCGTCGGCCTCGCCGCCGCGTGCCTGGCCTTCGTGACCATCGGCTTCGTGCCGCTCGGCGTCGAACAGGTCAGCTTCGAGGAGTTCGGCCTGCGCATCACCCTCATCACCAACTACGTGCTCAACGGCGTGATGGTGCTGCTGTGCGTCCTCAAGGGGAAGTACCGGGCCGCACTCATCGGGGCGTTCGTGCCGTTCGCGGCCTGGGTCTCCGCCATCCGGCTGGCTCGGCCGAACTCCTGGTGGGCGCGGCGGTGGTACCGCGAGCGCGGCATGACCAAGGCCCGGCGCCGGGACGCGCGGTGGCAGCAGCGCTGGGACCCCCGCTGGGCGGGGCTGTCCAATCTCGTCGCCGGGCGTCCCACCGCACCGACGACCAAGCATCGGTCCGTGCTGCCGAACGCCCGGCCGGTGACCGCCACCCCGCCGCCCGTGACTCCGGCCGCGGCGGCCGCGACGTCCCATGCGGCGGCGGCGCTGCGGGCCGCCGAGCGTCAGGTCACCGACGGCACCCCGGCCGTCGACGCACGCCCGGTGACGGCGACCCGGCCGCCCACGACGGAGCGCGTCGACCAGTGACGGACAGCGGAGGAACCATGGATCAGGACGACGCCCGGACGCCGCCGGAGACGCCGACCACCGACGGCGCCACCACGCCGAGCGTCGATCCGGCTGGCCTGCTGCAGCAGTGGACGGCGGCCACCGCGAGACTGTGGGGAGCTTCACCGGCCCTGCCGGCCCTGCCCTCGGTGCCGGCGTTTCCGCAGCTCGGCGCCTTGACCGACCGGCAGGTCAGCGCGATGGTCAGCACGGTCCGGGCCCAGCGGCAGAGCATCGCCGCCCTGCAGGCCCAGCTGGCCGCGTTCGACGAGAATCTGGCGTCACTCGAGCAGTTGCTCGAGCCGCTGCGCGCCTGGTCCGCGTCCTGGGCGGGGCTGGAGCGGGGCCTCGGCCCCCGGCCGCCGGAGCCGCCGCCGTCCTGAGGTGCCGCGACGACGACGGAGGCCGCCGGGCGGGTCACCCGACGGCCTCCGGACCGACGTCTCAGTGCGCGGCGATGGCGCGCAGATCGGTGTCGCCCTCGTCCGCGTGGTAGTCACGGCCGCGGGTCTCGTCCGGACCGTCCCCGATCTTGGCC
>JBQGEH010000336.1:0-7277 GCA_052039515.1 Nakamurella sp.
TGACGTCGTCGGGCCGATCACCGGTCGCGACCGGGCCGATCATCACGAAAGCCGGAGCTCCCGTACGGGAACTCCGGCTTTCGTCTCTCGGGACCCGGATCGGGCAGCCGTCAGGCGGTGGGCTGCTCCGGACGGGCGGTCAACGCGGCGAACAGCTTCTCCCGGAGGTCGGCGGGAGCGACGTCGCCGCCGCAAGTGCGGTGCAGCAGCGTCTTGAGCCGGTGTCCCAGGTCGGTCTCGTCCAGGCACGGCGGACAGTCGACGAGGTGGCGTTCGACCACGGCCCGGCGCTCCGGGTCGAGCTCGTTGTCCAGGAACACCCACACGTCGCGCAGCACGAACTCGCACTCGGTCCCGGCCTCGGGCAGCGGGATGTCGGCGGCGGTCTTGTCGTTCTCGGTCATCGGGTCACCTCGCCGGCTCTCCGGCCGGAGTCGGGGCGGCCGGACGGATGAATCCGTGCTCGGTCGCGTAGTCGGTCAACAGTTCCCGCAGCTGGCGGCGGCCGCGGTGCAGGCGGGACATCACGGTGCCGACCGGGGTGTCCATGATCTCGGCGATCTCCTTGTAGGCGAAGCCCTCCACGTCGGCGAGGTACACCGCGATCCGGAACTCCTCGGGGAGCTCCTGCAGGGCGGCCTTCACGTCGGTGTCGGGCAGCCGGTCCAGCGCGTCCATCTCCGCCGAGCGCAGACCGGACGACGTGTGCGACTCCGCGGCGGCGAGCTGCCAGTCGCCGATCTCGTCGGTCGGAGTCACCTGCGGCTGCCGCTGACGCTTGCGGTAACCGTTGATGTAGGTGTTGGTGAGGATCCGGTAGAGCCACGCCCGCAGGTTCGTGCCGGTGCGGAACGAGCCGAACGCGGCGTAGGCCTTGAGGAACGTCTCCTGCACGAGGTCCTGGGCGTCGGCCGGGTTGCGGGTCATCCGCATCGCGGCCGCGTACAGCTGATCCAGGAACGGCATCGCGTCGGTGGTGAACCGCTCGGCGAGATCCGCCCCGGCCGCGCCGGGACTCTCGGGATCGGGGTTCGGGGCGTCGTCGACACCCGGGTCCACCGCGGACACGAGGTCCTGCGGCGTCTCCGGCGCGCCGCCGGATCCGGTACCAGCCTGCTCGGACACCTGCGCTCCCGCCCCCCCCTGGGAGCCGGACGCTGCCCTGGGGGCGTCCGGACGACTCGTCCCGGACACTACCGGCCGCAGCGTGGCTCCCCGGGTCCGGCGACGGTCGTCGCGGGAGCGGGGGCGTCGTGACCGCCCGCTCCGTGCCGACCGCGGGAGGGAAGCGACGAGGGTGTCGGCCACGGCGGTTCCTCCCCGGGTGTGCGCGGTGCGGGCTGGTGGTGACGGTCCGGAAGGGGTCCCGGCCCGCCGTCCTCCTTCCCAACAGCACCGCCTGCCGCATTCATTCCCGGCCGCGACGCCGGCGTCAGCCGGTGATCTTCAACCGGGTGCCGAGCCAGTCCATCGACGCGGCCAGACACTCGCCCCAGGTGGTGAAGTCGTGGCCGCCCGGCACGGTCGCGTACTGCACCTGCATGCCGGCGGCCTTCGCCGCCTCCGACATCGTCTTCGTCGACGGGCCGTACTCGGTGTCGTCGGTGCCCGCGGCGAAGTAGCCGGCGCTCTTCGGGAACGACTTCTTCTTCATGATGTCGGCGGGGTTGATCGCGGTGAAGGCCGACTCGTCGCCACCGAAGAGGGTGTCGACGGTGTTCCTGCGGTCGGACAGCGTGGGCTCGAGCTGGCCGGAGAAGAAGAGGAACGTCGGGAACTGGTCGGGGTCGTTGGTGGCCAGCTGCAGGGCGCAGGTGGCACCCGCCGAGAGCCCACCGACCGCCCAGCGGGTGGGTCGTTGGTCGACCTGGAGGTTGCCGCGGATCCAGTCCGGGACGTCCTTGGTCAGGTAGCTGTAGCTGTTGCCGCCGGCCGCGCTGTCGACGCAGAGCGGGTTGACGTTGGTGTTCGCGCCGAGCCAGTCGGCCACCACCACCACGGGGGCCAGCCCCTGGTGCTGCGCCGCGTAGGCGTCCATCGTCTCGGCCAGATGCGGCCCGTCGAACCAGTTGCGGGGCTCGCCGGGCTGCCCGGCCAGCAGGATGAGCACCGGCAGCAGCGGCCGTGGAGTCGCCTCGTAGGCGGGCGGGAGGTAGATCCACGCGTCCTGGGCCTGGAAGCCCGAGCTGGTGCCCGGGATGGCGACGCTGGTGACCTGGCCCTTCGCCGCGAGACCGGCGGGCTCGGTCCATCCCGCGGTCAGCGGGGCGTCGCCGGACGGCGTCACCACCGAGGCACTGGACCCGATCACGTCCGAGGCGTCGACCTGGTCGGACAGCGGCTGCCCGAGCAGCGCGCCGAGCGTCGGGTAGTCACCGAACGAGCGGTTGATCTGGACGGCCCCGGCCAGCCCGACGACCAGCACCCCGACGAAGGCCACCACCCGGACCCACGCGCGGCCGCGGCGGACGCAGGCCAGCGCGAGCGCGAGCAGGGTGAGACCGATCCACAGCACCGTGGACGGCGGCAGGTCGTCGGCGAACGGGTGCCAGACGTGGTCGGTGAACCACACGCCGAGCGCGGTGACCGCGGCGGCGATCAGCACCGCGAGTGGCACCCGCTTGAGCCACCAGCTGCGGCCGCGGTCGACGAACAGGGCGACCAGCGCGAGGATCCCCAGTACCAGGAAAAGCACCGGGAACCAGCCGCCGATGATGTTCAGGCCCATGTGCGTCGCATCCCGACCGCGGCGACGCCGCTCCCCGTCCCGGGCTGTTCCCGGGTGTTCCCGCACATTGTGGGTGACCGGGACGTCCGGCGCGATGGACTCCGGTCTGTATCGGATGGGAATGCCCGCGCGGTTAGGCTCCCGCCATGCCGCACCCCGTCCCGGCCGGTCGTTGATGGCCGCCGCACCCACGCCCGCGATCGCCGCCCTGGTGCGGGCCGGGATCACCCACACCCTGCACCCGTACCACCACGACCCGCGGTCCACCGCGTTCGGCGACGAGGCGGTGGCCGCACTCGGGTTGGACCCGTTCCGGGTGTTCAAGACGCTGGTGGCGCAGGTCGACCAGGCCCTGGTGGTCGGGGTGGTGCCGGTGGGGGCGCAGCTGGACCTGAAGGCGCTCGCCGCCGCGGCGGGGGGCAAGAAGGCGGTGATGGCGGCGGTGGCCGCGGCCGAGCGGTCCAGCGGCTACGTCGCCGGCGGCATCTCCCCCATCGGACAGCGCAAGCGGCTGACCACGGTGATCGACGACGCCGCCCGGGCGCACCCGACGATGTTCGTCAGCGCCGGCAAGCGCGGTCTGCAGGTCGAGCTCGCCCCGGACGACCTGGTCCGGGTCACCGGCGGCCGGTTCGCCCGGATCGCGACCGGCGACTGAACCGGACGTCGCTCAGAACGGCATCTCCAGCTGGACCGGGGCGGGCTCCGGCCGTCCGGCCGGGGCGACGAGCTCCGGGCCGTCGTTACGGACGCTGTTGACCGCCGTGGAGACCACCCGCGGTTCGAGCTGCGGCGCAGGCATGGCGGCCAGCAACTCTCCCGCCACCGCCGTGTCCTCCGCGGTGCAGTCCAGCCAGGCGTCGCGCAGCTCGGTCGGCACCAGCACCGGGCAGCGGTCGTGGATCTCACCGAGCGTGTCGGTGGCCTCCTGGGTGATGACCGTGCAGGTCCACAGCCACCGCGCCGGGTCGTCCTCGGCCTTCGCCGGGTCCCGCCACAGCTCGTACAGCCCGGCGAAGGCCAGCGTCGCGTCGTCCGGGGCGTGCAGGAAGTACGGCACCTTGCCGTCGTCGGTCTGCTGCCACTCGTAGTAGCCGTCGGCCGGCAGCAGGCAGCGACGGGCGGCGGCGGCCTTGCGGAACGCCGGCTTCTCGGTGACGGTCTCCCGGCGGGCGTTGATCAGCCGGGCACCGCCCTTGGCGTCCTTGGACCAGCTCGGTACCAGCCCCCAGCGCGCCGTCCGCAGCTGCCGGACCGGGGCGGCGTCGTCCCCGGCGTCGCGGGGTCGGCGTTGCAGCACCACCCGCACCGGGTCGGTCGGGGCGATGTTCCAGGACGGCTCGAGGTCGGCGTCGACGACCTCCTCGATCCCGAACAGGCCGTACAGGTTGGCGGTGGTGGACGAGTTGGCGTAGCGGCCGCACATGTGTCGAGTGTCCTCCCCGGTGCCCGTCCGCCGCCGCCCGGTGCGGGATCATGGTCGGCATGAGCAGCCCCTCCGACACCCTCCTGCACGGCTGGGCGGCACCGGTGGCCGACGGCCCGGTGTCGGGCCGGGTCGCGGTCCCCGGCTCGAAGTCGCTGACCAACCGGGCGCTGATCCTGGCCGCCCAGGCGACCGCGCCCAGCACCCTGGTGGCGCCGCTGCGGTCGCGGGACAGCGCGCTGATGGCGGCGGGACTGCGCGCCCTGGGCGTCGGAGTCGAGGAGGGACCGGCGGACTGGACGGTGACGCCGGGGGTGCTGCGCGGGCCCGCGCACATCGACTGCGGACTGGCCGGCACGGTGATGCGGTTCCTGCCGCCGCTGGCCGCCACCGCGGACGGCGAGCTGACCTTCGACGGGGACCCGCACGCCCGGCTGCGTCCGATGGGCACCGTGCTGGACGCCCTGCGGGCGCTGGGCGCCGACATCGACGGCGACGCGCTGCCGTTCACCCTGCACGGGCGCGGGTCGCTGCGGGGCGGCACCGTCGTGGTCGACGCGGCCGGCTCGTCCCAGTTCGTGTCCGGGCTGCTGCTGTCGGGGGCGAGCTTCACCGACGGCGTGACCGTGGTGCACGAGGGCAAGCCGGTGCCGTCCCTGCCGCACATCGAGATGACCGTCCAGGCGCTGCGCGCCGTCGGCGTCCAGGTCGACGACGGCGAGGCGAACCGTTGGCGGGTGGCGCCGGGTCCGGTGGGCCCGTGGACGGTGCCCATCGAACCCGACCTGTCCAACGCCACGCCGTTCCTGGCCGCCGCGGCGGTCACCGGCGGCACCGTGACAGTGCCGCACTGGCCGGCCGAGACCACCCAGGCCGGTGCGGAGATCCGCGACATCCTGAGCCGGATGGGCTGCACGGTGACCCTGGACGGCGCCGACCTCACCGTCACCGGGCCGGACCGGCTCGCCGGCATCGACGTCGACCTGCACGACGCCAGCGAACTGACCCCCACGGTGGCCGCCCTGGCCGCGCTCGCCGACGGGCCCAGCCACCTGCGCGGCATCGCCCACATCCGCGGCCACGAGACGGACCGGATCAGCGCGCTGGCATCCGACCTGACGGCACTGGGGGCCGAGGTGGTCGAGGACGCGGACGCGCTGCACATCGTGGCGGGGGTCCGGCACGGTGGCCCGTGGGCCGCCTACGCCGACCACCGGATGGCCACGGCGGGGGCGATCGTCGGCCTGCGGGTGCCCGGGGTGGTGGTCGACGACATCGACTGCACGGCCAAGACGCTGCCCGGCTTCGACCGGATGTGGGCGGACCTGCTGGCGGGCGACGCGGGCCGCCGATGAGCACGCTGGGCGACCGCTGGGACAACGATGACGTCCGGGTGCGCCCGGGCCGCAGCTCCCGGCCCCGGACCAAGACCCGGCCCGGCCACACCGACGCCGTCCGTGGCACCGTGCTCACCGTGGACCGTGGGCGGTACGGCTGCCTGCTGGAGGAGGACACCCGCCGCGAGCGCGTGGTGGTGGCCATGCGGGCCCGGGAGCTCGGCCGGCGCGGGGTGGCCGTCGGCGACCGGGTCGACGTGGTCGGCGACACCTCGGGTGATCCGGACACGCTGGCCCGCATCGTCCGGATCGCCGACCGCACCTCCGTGCTGCGCCGCAGCGCCGACGACGTGGACACCGCGGAGCGGATCGTCGTCGCCAACGCCGACCAGCTGGTCATCGTCTGCGCCCTGGTCGACCCGGTCCCCCGTCCCGGGTTCATCGACCGCTGCCTGGTGGCCGCCTACACCGGCAATCTCGACCCGGTCCTGGTGCTCACGAAGGCCGACCTCGCCGACCCGGCCGACCTGATCGCGGCCTACGCCGGGCTCGCCCTGACCGTGGTGGCGACGTCCCGACCGGGTGGCCGGGGCAGCGACATCGTGGGTGTCGGGGAGCTGCGCGACCTGCTCGCCGACCGCACCTCGGTGCTCTTCGGGCACTCCGGGGTCGGCAAGTCGACACTGGTCAACGCGCTGGTGCCGGACGCGGACCGGGCCACCGGGCTGGTCACGGCGGTCGGCAAGGGACGGCACACCTCCAGTTCGGCGCTCGCCCTGCGGCTGCCCGGCGGTGGCTGGGTGGTGGACACCCCGGGGGTGCGTTCCTTCGGACTCGCCCACGTCACCGCCGACGACCTCCTGCTGGCCTTCGACGACCTGCTCGAAGCGACCGCCGCCTGCCCGCCGGGGTGTTCGCACCTGGGGCCGCCCGCGGTGCTGGACTGCGCGCTGGACACGCTGGTCGCCGAGGGTGGCGCGACGCCGGAGCGGCTCGCCTCGTTCCGGCGACTGCTGCGATCCCTGGCCGGCGAGGACCTCGAGGGCGGTCCGGCCGTCGACCGCGACGGCGTGTGAGGGGCGTCACGGGTCGGAAGATGCTTGAAGCTTCACAAATCCGGGTCAGCGGAATAAGCTCGGGTGCAGGTTGTTGAACGCTCATGTAAACGGCCCTCCACCCCGAAAGGCACCACGATGACCACCGCCACGACCGCCCTCTCCGCCGGCACCTGGACCGGAGACCTGGTCCACAACGACATCACCATCCGCGTCCGTCACATGGCCGTCGGCAAGGTCAAGGGCACCTTCGAGCTGACCTCCGCCGAGCTGGTCGTGCCGGAGTCGGGCATCGCCGACGCCACGGTCACCGCCGTCATCGACGCCGCCTCGGTCAACACCAAGAACGCCGACCGCGACGCGCACGTGAAGTCCGGCGACTTCCTGGACGTCGAGACCTACCCGACCATCTCCTTCACCTCCACCGCGGTCGAGGACTTCGACGGCGAGAGCTTCACGCTGGTCGGCGATCTCACCCTGCACGGGGTGACGAACTCGGTGTCGCTGGACGCGGAGTTCCTCGGCGAGACCGTCGACGCCTACGGCGCCACCCGCACCGGCTTCTCGGCCCACACCACCATCGACCGCAACGACTTCGGCGTCACCATCGATCTGGCCTGGGGCGCCGGCAACAAGGTCGTCGGCAACAAGATCGAGATCGCCATCGAGCTGGAGTTCACCAAGAACGCCTGATCTCCCCCACTCCGGCCCGCCCGACCGGGCCGGTCCAC
>JBQGEH010000337.1:0-4437 GCA_052039515.1 Nakamurella sp.
TTGGTCGCCATCGGGTACTGCTCGGTCTTGACGAAGTCCTTGACGGTGATCAGCCCGCGGAGCCGGCCGTCGGCGTCGACCAGCGGCAGCTTCTCGATCTTGTGCTTGCGCAGCAGGCCCAGCGCGGCGTCGGCGGTCACCCCGACGGCCGCGGTGACCAGCGGCATCGGCGTCATGACCTCACGCACCGGCCGGGAGCGGTCCATCTCGAAGCGCATGTCGCGGTTCGTGATGATGCCGAGCAGCCGCCCGGAGCTGTCGGTGACCGGGACCCCGGAGATGCGGAAGCGGGCGCACAGCGCGTCCGCCTCGACCAGCGTGGCGTCCGGACGGCAGGTCACCGGGTCGGTCACCATTCCGGCCTCGGAGCGCTTGACGATCTCGACCTGGGCGGCCTGGTCCTCCGCGGACAGGTTGCGGTGCAGCACCCCGATGCCGCCCTGGCGGGCCATCGCGATGGCCATCCGCGCCTCGGTGACGGTGTCCATGGCGCTGGACACCAGCGGGATCTTCAGCTGGACGTTGCGGGTCAGCTGGGTGGTGGTGTCGGCCTCGCTCGGCACCAGGTCGGAGGCGTCGGGCAGCAGCAGGACGTCGTCGTAGGTCAGCCCGATGAGGGAGAACTTGTCGTCGGTGCCGGGGCTGGTGGGCTCGGTGTCCATGGATCCAGGTGTGCCTTTCACTCGCTACCCGCGCGACCGGGTCGACCGGGGCGACGGCTCGCGGCGGCCCCGTCCATCGTAGTGACCGGCGCCGGGCCCTCCGGCCGGGCACCGGGTGCCGTGGACCACGTCGGGCCGGGCTCAGCCCGCCGGCGAGGAGTCGGCCGCAGGGGCGTCCACCACGGGCGCGGCGGCCGCGTCGTCGGGCGCCTGCTGGTCGCCGGCGCCGGTGGGCTGCGGCTCGGCGCTGGTCGCCGGGGTACCGCCGTCCCCGCCCTCGTCGGGCCGGACCGGACTGGTCACCACGACACCGTCGTCGTCGGGCTCGGTGGTGCCCTCGTCCGGCGTCGTCGGGGTGGTCGGGTCGGACGGGGTGTCCGGCGGCGTGGTCGGGTCGACCGGCGGCGGCTGCTCGTCGGTGGTCGGGGTGTCCGACGGGGCGGGCGGCGACGTCGACTCCGCGGGGGGCTGCGTCGACTGTCCCGGCTGGGTGGGGGCGCCGGCATCGCCGGTGCCGGTGTCGATCGGGGCTCCGGGGACACTGCCGGACGTCACCGGCGTGGAGCCCGTCCCGGTGCCGGGCGCCGCGGTCGGCGTGGTCGAGGCGGTCGGGTTCGTCGTGGCGGCGCGGCTCGCGTCGAGCTTGGCCTGCACCCGGTTGAGGTCGGACTTCAGCGTCGACGACTCGCGCGAGTCGGTGACCTTGGTGATGACGACGGTCACGTGCTCCAGCGCGGCCTCGGCGGCGTCGGGGTGCCCCGCCTCGATGGCCTCGTCGGCCTTGTCGATCCCCCGGCGGGCGTCGATGCTGGCCAGCACCTGCTCGGCCCGGTCCCCCCACAGCAGCTGGGTGACCGGCCACAGCAGGGTGTCCTCCGGCCCGGCGGACCGCGCCCCGATGGCGGTGGAGCCCAGCAGCAGGCCGGCGATCGCCGCGGCGACGGCGATCATCGGACGCACCGAGCGGCGGCGCGGCGGCGCCGAGCGGATGACGGCGGCGGCGACCTGGGCGTCGGGGGCCGGCGGCAGCGGCACCGCGTCGATCTCCTCGCGCCACGCCCGCAGCAGGGCGGTGACCTGCGCGTCGGAGGCGACCACGGCGGGGTCGCGCAGCGCCGCGAAGGCGGCCAGCTCGTCCGCGTCGTGGCCGGCGGGGGCGCCGCCGGCGAACGGCGACCGGGTGGGCGCCTCGATGGGGTCGTCGAACAGGGGCCCGCCGCGCCACGCCTCGATCAGCGCCTCATCGGCGCGCACCTGCGCGACGTCCAGGGGGGTGTCGTCACCGTCGGGTGACGTCCGGGGGAAGAGGTCTCTCACAGCAGCTGCTCCGCGAGTCCGTCGTCACCGGCGACGATCGTGCGCAGCTTGGCCAGCGCCCGGTGCTGGGCGACCCGGACCGCGCCCGCGGACGTGCCCAGCGCCTGCGCGGTCTCCTCGGCGGACATACCGGCGCCGACCCGCATGATGAGGATCTCCCGTTGGTTGGCCGGCAGCTCCCGGAGCAGCTCGTGCATCCGCGAGGCGACCGCGGCGTCGACGGCGACCTGCTCGGGGTTGCGGTCACCGGAGATGACGTCGGGGAAGTCGGCGACCGGGTTGCTGCGTGAACGACCGGCGGCGCGGTGGGCGTCGACGATCTTGTTGGACGCGATCCCGTAGACGAAGGCGAGGAACGGTCGGCCCTCGCGGCGGTAGCTGGGCAGCGCGTTGAGCACAGCCATGCACACCTCCTGCGCGATGTCGTCTGCCGTCATCAGGGAACGGTGCCCGCCCGAGAGCCGGGCGCGGCAATACCGGACGATCATCGGGTGGATCCGCCCCAGCAGGGCACCCACCGCGACGGTGTCGCCAGTCACCGCACGGTCGACGATGTCGTCGAACTCGTCCGCTGCTGGATCCATCGCTTGCGGGCACTCCCTCGTTACACCCCGTACACATCGGGGCCTGCGTCGGCGTCCTGTCGCGCACCCGTCCGCCTGCGCACACACCCTGAGGGTGCGCGTTGCGGCGACGACGGTCACGTCGGGCGAACTGCGCCTGACCTTTGTATCAGTGCGGAGCCTGCCGGCCATGCCGTTCGGAACAATCCGTCAACGGATCATCCGGTCGGCGCAGGCGAGGAGAAAACAGCAGGTCAGACGCATCGGACGCGATCGGCTCGCCGCTCGGACGGCCGCCGGACGCGACAACCGACCCGGACGGCGCGTCCTCCGGCGCCCGACGCCGCGTTCGCCCGGAGCACCGTCCGCCGCCCCGCCCCTGTGAGGACGCCCACACGTGCCGTCGCCTCGCCCGGCGGCGGCCCCGGTGCGGCGGCCGGCCCTCGCCCGGGCCGGCCACCGCACCCCGTGTCAGGCGACCAGACCGCGACGGAACCCGACGGCGACCGCCTGGGCACGGTCACGCGCGCCCAGCTTGCGGAACAACCGCCGGGCGTGGGTCTTCACGGTGTCCTCGGACAGGAACAGCTCGCGGCCGATCTCGCCGTTGGACTGGCCCTGGCTCATCCCGCGCAGCACCTGCAGCTCGCGCTCGGTCAGGTTGACCTGGCTGTCGTCCGACGCCCGCGGCGACGGCAGCCGCGGCGAGGAGACGGTGTCGGCGAGCGCGGCGATGATCTCGGGCTGAGTCGCGTCCCAGCGGAGGAAGCCGCGGGCCCCGCAGGCGATGGCCGCCGCGATGGACGCGGTGTCGTCCGGCGAGCCGAAGACGATGACGACCCCGTTGGGGTGCACCGCCAACAGCCGCCGGGTGGCCTCGATGCCCCCGGTCAGCGCCCGCTGGGTGCCGATGAGGACGATGTCGGCACTCTCCCGGCCGTAGCGGGCGAGCAGTTCGTCGCCGTCGGCGACGCAGTCGATGGAGTCGATGGACGGCAGGGCCGCCATCACCCGGGTGAGCCCGTCACGGGCGCTGCGGCGTTCGTCGCAGATCAACACGCTGGTCACTGCAACCTTCTTTCTCTGGGGGGTGCGGGGTCGGTCGGAGAAGGGCCGGTGGTCGGAACGACGGGCGGCGGTGGGGCGCAACGGGCGACGGCGCCCGGCGGCGACGTCCGGGATCCGACCCGTTCGGCGGTACCGCGGCGCGCGGTCGGCACCCCGCGATCAGGCCACCGACGACGAGTCACCGACCGGCCCGGCGCGATACCGCCGCGGCCGCCGCGACGTGCGGAAATGATCTGATCTTGGTCTTGATGACGGGGGTCGCGGACTCTAGGGTCAGTGTCGCGGATCACACCGGAGACGGTTCTGGCCGCGAGCCGTTCAGTTGCACAACGACGTCTGGGCGTGGTTCCGGCGTGCCGCTGCGGTGCCGCGTCCGACGCGCGCCGTGCGCCACTCCGGCCGGCCCCAGGACCTGAGGAGTGAGTCGAATGGCCGACACGCGACGCCTTCCCGGCCCGAACGCGGACCGCTGGGACTGGCAGCTCGACGCCGCCTGCCGCGGCATGGCGAGTTCCTTCTTCTTCCATCCCGAAGGCGAACGCGGCCCGGCCCGGGCCCGCCGGGAGGCCAACGCCAAGGCCGTCTGCATGGAGTGCCCGGCGATGCTGGCCTGCCGACGCCACGCCATCGAGGTCCACGAGCCCTACGGCATCTGGGGCGGGCTGAGTGAGGGTGAACGGCACCATCTGCAGGCCCTCGAGGTCACGCGGCCCTGACGCCGCGGGCCGGGCGCTCGCTTCCGGGCGGCCGCCCGCCGGGGCCGGGACCGCTCGCGCGGTCGCCGCCGACCGCCGGCGATCCGCACGCCCCTGAAGGCCGTCGATGGC
>JBQGEH010000338.1:0-4405 GCA_052039515.1 Nakamurella sp.
GCCCGGTGACGTCCACCCCGTGATCGTGCCTGGTGTCTTGCGTCGCTGTCACGTACATACCCCGCGTTCAGGCCCGGATCAGGGAAGAATCAGGGGCAGTGCTGCCTCTTCTACCCACGCCGCGCCCCGGCCGATCGTCCGCCGCGGACAGCGGGCACGAGACCGGTCTCAGGTGCCGACCGCGGGGGTGTTCCGCAGGTCGGCCGGACGGCCCCAGGACCCGGTGAGGTCGGCGGGGAGCACCTCGTCGAGCAGGGCCAGCCGTTCCGCCGTCACGCCGGCGGCGGCCGGACCGTCCCGCAGGGCCAGGCTGACCGGGGCCCGACTCACGCCGGCGGGGTCGACGTCGATGAGGTCCAGCGTTCCGGCCGGGTCGATCCGCCCGGTCCGCAGGACGCGCAGGTGGAAACCGGTCCGGCCGCCGCGCCCGGGCCGGTCCGCGACCTCGGGGTCCACGGCCGTCGGATCCGGCACGGCCGGCGCGCTCACCTGGACCTCCGCCGCGCCCCAGCGGAACACGTCGCCGACGAACACCTCGGTCTCCAGCAGCCCGACGGTGACGAGCACGGCTCCGCCGGCGCCGCCGGCCGGCAGGCCGTCGTCGGCGCGGGTCACGTCGTGCTCCCAGGGCAGGACGGTGAGGGCCCGGTCGGGATCGGCGGCGGGATCGCCGCCCGCCGGCCCGGTGGCGGTCAGCAGGACCGGTGCGGTGACGTCGTCACAGCGCCCGTCGTGGACGACCGTGAGGCGGTTGACCCGCCCCCGCAGGTGCCGTGCGTGGCCCCAGGCGGGCGCCCGGGTCGGGCCGGTCTCGGCGGTCACGACCGGGATCCTACGGACCGCTCACCCGGTCGGCCCAGCGAACGGGGCGACTGTGACCGGCGTCAGACCGCCCGGAGCCGGTGCACGTCCGGCACATGGGTGGCCGTCCAGGCGAACAGCTCGTCGAAGAACGTCGCCCGCACGTCGGCGGGGGACAGTGACAGGTCGTGCAGCCCGCCGGGGATCCGGACCACGGTGACGTCGGCCCCGATGACCTCGGCGCCCTTCCACATGTCGGTCACGTCCAGCACACAGTCGGAGTTGCGGTGGTGCGGCCCCGGGACGCGGCCGTCACCGGACCGGTCGGAGGTCAGCACCAGCACCGGGACGTCGATCTGCAACCCGGCGTTGAGCCGCCGCTGGGCGCGGCGCACCGCGCGGAACCACCCGGCGCGCACCGGCGACTTCGCGATCGACTTCCACCGGGTGTCGAAGTCCCATTCGCCGCCGTTGCTGGTGTGCAGCGCCTGCGTGTACGCCGAGGCCATCGACGACACCACCACCCGCGGCAGGAAGCGGCCGACGACGTCGATGAGGCGGGTCAGCGGACCGCGCTGCAGCCGGGTGCCGTTGAGGTCGAAGAACGGGCTGTTGAGCACGAGCGCGTCGACGAGGTGACGCCCGCGGCGGCGGTGCGCCCACAGCGGGGCGATCAGCCCGCCCGTCGAGTGCGCCAGCATGACCACGACGTCGTGCCCCTCGGCGCGGACGATCCGGACGGCTTCGTCGATCTCCTCGTCGTAGTCGGCGAGGTCGGTGACGTCGTTGACCGTCTGGTGCGCCCGGATGGACCGGCCGTACTTGCGCAGGTCCAGGGCGTAGAAGTCGTAGCCGTGGTCCACCCACTGCTGGGCCAGGTGCACCTGGAAGAAGTAGTCGACGAACCCGTGCACGTACAGCACCGCGCGGCGGTGCCGGCCGATCGGCGTCCGCCGGATCAGCGTCGCCACCACCGGGCCCTCGTCATCGGGCCGCAGCGGCAGCGTCTGCGCGCTGAAGGGGGCTCCGAGGACGTCCTCGACGGGGCTGGTCACGGCGTCATCGTAGGCGGGATCCCGACCGGTCGGCGCCTACCGACCCGTTCACCCGGCGGACGCCGATCACCCCTACCCTGCAGGTCATGTCCCGCAGCGTGTACGTCGCCTCGCCCGAGGGGAACTCGGGCAAGTCCACCGTGGCCTTCGGGCTGCTCGACCAGCTCACCCGCACCGTCGAACGGGTCGGGGTGTTCCGCCCGGTGACCAAGTCCGACGCCGAGACCGACCGCGTCGTGGAACTGCTGCTGGCCCACCCGGCGGTCGCGCAGGACTACGGCAGCGCCATCGGGATCAGCTACGACGCGCTGCACCGCGACCCGTCGGGCGCGCTGACCGAGATCCTGCGCCGGTACCACGAGATGGCCGAGGCGTTCGACGTGGTCGTCGTCCTGGGCAGCGACTACACCGACATCGCCACCGGCAGCGAGCTCGCCTTCAACGCCGAGGTCGCAGCCAACCTCGGTTCGCCGGTGGTGCTGGTGGTCAGCGGCCTGGGGCGCACCCCGGAGGAGATCCGGCTGTCGGCCGAGCTCGCCCGCGGCGAGCTCGCCGGTCTGCACGCCCACCCGGTCGCGGTGGTGGCCAACCGCGTCGACCCGGCCGCTGTCGACGAGGTCCGTGCGCTGCTCGCCGCCGACGGGGCGCTCGGGGTGGGCGCCATCCCGGAACTGCCGACGCTGATCGCGCCGTCGATCGCGCAGCTCATCGACGCCTGCGACGGCCGCATCGTCCGGGGTGACACCCCGGAGGCGCTGGCCAGGGAGTCGATGGGCTTCGTCGTCGCCGCGATGTCGATGCCCAACGTCCTCGTCCGGTTGCACGACAACTTCACCGTCATCGCCCCCGGTGACCGCTACGACCTGCTGCCCGGGCTGGTGCTCGCGCACTACGCGGGGACGTTCCCGCCGCTCGCGTGCATCGTCCTGACCGGGGGCTACCTGCCGCCCGACCCGGTGCAGCGGCTCATCGACGGCCTGGTCGGCGACCTGCCGATCATCGTCACCGACCTGGGGACCTACGAGACGGCGACCGCGCTGAGCCAGGTGGTGGGCAAGCTGCGGGCCGGCTCCCAGGTCAAGATCGACACCGCGCTGCGGGTCTTCGCCGAGAGCGTGGACGTCGACGCGCTGATCGGCAGCATCGACGTCAGCCACAGCGAGGCGACGACGCCGCTGATGTTCCAGTTCCGGCTGATCGACCGGGCCCGCGAGGACCGTCGGCACATCGTGCTGCCGGAGGGCAACGACGACCGCATCCTGCAGGCCACCGACTCGCTGCTGCGGCTGGGCGTCGCCGACATCACCATCCTCGGCGACGAGAACGCGGTGCGCACCCGGGCGTCGACGCTCGGACTGACGCTGGGTGGCGCCACCGTCCTGTCCCCGCAGGACCCGGAGCTGGTCGAGCGGTTCGCGGTGGAGTACCAGCGGCTGCGCGCCCACAAGGGGATGACGCTGGAGCGGGCCCGGGAGGTCGTCACCGACGTGTCGTACTTCGGCACGATGATGGTGCACCTGGGGCTGGCCGACGGGATGGTCTCCGGTGCCGCCCACACCACGGCGCACACGATCAAGCCGTCGTTCGAGATCGTCAAGACCGTGCCGGGGACGAAGATCGTCTCGTCGGTGTTCCTGATGTGCCTGGCCGACCGGGTGCTGGTGTACGGGGACTGCGCGGTCAACCCGGACCCGACGGCCGACCAGCTCGCCGACATCGCGATCTCCTCGGCGGCCACCGCGGCCCAGTTCGGGGTCGACCCACGGGTGGCGATGCTGTCGTATTCGACGGGCACCTCGGGCAGCGGCGCGGACGTGGACAAGGTGCGGGAGGCCACGGCCATCGTCCACGAGCGCACGCCGCGGCTGCTGGTGGAGGGGCCGATCCAGTACGACGCGGCGGTGGACCCGTCGGTGGCGGCGGCCAAGCTCCCCGACTCGCAGGTCGCCGGCCGGGCGACGGTGCTGATCTTCCCGGACCTGAACACCGGCAACAACACCTACAAGGCGGTGCAGCGCAGCGCCAACGCGGTGGCCATCGGACCCGTCCTGCAGGGCCTGAACAAGCCGGTCAACGACCTGTCCCGGGGGGCGTTGGTCGTGGACATCGTCAACACCGTCGTCATCACCGCCATCCAGGCGCAGGCCCGCGCCGCGGTCACCGAAGGAGCCCCAGCGTGAGCCGCAACGTCCTCGTCCTCAACTGCGGGTCGTCGTCGATCAAGTACCAGCTGATCGACGCGGACTCCGGGGTGTCGCACGCCAGCGGGCTGGTGGAGCGGATCGGCTCGGTCGACGGCTCGGTGACCCACACGGAGGACGGGGAGAGCGTCCGCATCGAGGGCGCCATCGCCGACCACGCCGTCGGGCTGACCCTGATGCGGCAGGCGTTCGGCGACGCCGGCGACGACCTCAACGACCGTGGCGTCATCGCCGTCGGGCACCGGGTGGTGCACGGCGGGACGACGTTCGACGGCCCGGTGCTGATCGACGACACGGTGGTCGCCGAGATCGGTGAGCTGTCGGTGCTGGCGCCGCTGCACAACCCGG
>JBQGEH010000339.1:0-2100 GCA_052039515.1 Nakamurella sp.
ACCTCCAGCGCGAGCCGGTCGGCGCCCGACCAGGGATCGACGGACAGCCCCAGGGCTGCGGCCAACCGCGCCGCCCGGCCGCCGTCGGCGAACCCCGGCCGGCCCAGATTGGTGGGATGACAGCCGGCGTGCTGGCGCCGGAACAGGTGGCTGACGGTCTGCTCCGCGGGACGGCTACCGGTCGGGTTGACGACGACGAGCGGCGCGTCGAACGCCACCACCACCGGTCCGGTGCAGCGGGGACGCAGCCAGGCCAGCAGGTCGTCGTCGGTCAGCCGGTCGCCGAAGTCGATCAGCGCCCCGTCGGGTCCGAGCTCGGCGACCCCGCTCCGGTGCCGCTGTCCCCAGGCCAGGTCGACGCCGAGGAACCGTGTCGTCATCCGGCCGCGAGGACGCCGCGCGCCGCCCGCCAACTGAGCACCGAGATGACACTCAGCGCCGAGAGCACGCTGCCGGCGGCGAGGAACGATCCGAGCGACAGCACCGAGCCGACGGACCCGATCGAGCCGATCGACAGCACCGACCCGACGGACCCGATCGACAGCACCGATCCCTCCGACGCCAGGGACAGCACCGAACCCCGCGACTTCCACGACAGCACCGAACGCGACGACGTCATGCCGCTGTTCTACCCCGCGGGAGCGGCGCGGGCCGACGTACGCTCGCCGGGGCGGACCGCCCGCCCCGGCGGAAGGATCGTGATGACCGGCGCCACCGATGAGTTCCTCGCCCTCGGCGAGCAGTCGTTCGTCTCGTTGACCACCTACCGGCGGTCCGGCGAACCTGTCCCGACGCCGGTGTGGCTGGCCCGTTCCGGCGGTGACCTGGTGGTGACGACGACGCCGGACAGCGGAAAGGTCAAGCGGCTGCGGCGCGATGCCCGGGTGACGCTACGCCCCTGCGACCGGCGGGGCACCGTCGCAGACGGGGCGCCGACGGTCGCGGGCACCGCGGTGGTGCTCTCCGATCCGGCGGAGGTTCAGCGACACCGGCAGGCGTTACGCGACAAGTACGGCCTGCAGTACCGGGCATTCGCCGTCGTGCAGGCCGTCTTCGGGGTGGTGCGGCGAGTGCGCGGCCGCCGTCCGCCTGCGGCGGTCATCCTGCGGATCTCCCCCGCCTGACCCTGCACACGCCGGGAGCCCGCCGCGACGATCGCGACGGGCTCCCGGGGAACCGCGGTGGATCAGCTGGCCGGCGTCGGCGTCGGGAAGCCCGCCGCCTCCCACTCCGCGTAGGTCAGCGTGTACTCGGTGAGAGTCGGGCCGTCGTAGACGATGTCGCCGTTGGCCAGCAGCACGAACTGGTCACTGGGGATCCGGTTGACCTTCGCCGGGGTCGGGTACGCGAGCTGCTGCCACACCTCGAAGGTGATCTCCTCCGCGGAGCCGTCGCTCGGGTTGGCCAGGGCGATCCCCGGTACGTCCACCCAGCTCAGCTGGTAGAAGCCCTCGGCCTGGACCTCCGGCGCCGGGTATCCGAGCGAACCCCACTCGGCGAAGGTCAGCTTGTGGATGTCCGGGCTCTGCACGTTGGCCGAGAACAGCTCGTCCGAGCTCGCCCACTGGGCCACCACGGTCCCCGGGATGAGCGGGGTGACGATCGGCGCCGGCCAGCCGGCGCGGGCCCACTCGTCGGGGGTCAGCGCATTGATCAGCGAGACGTCGGCGAACGGGCTGACCGCGTAGATCACCGGCGACCACGGGTAGGAGCCGTACTCGGTGGGCGCCGGGGTGGGCGCGGGGAAGCCGGCCGCCTGCCATTCCTGGTAGGACAGCGCGTCGACCGAGCCGTCACCGAGGACGTAGAGCACCGGGCTGTAGGGCACCGAGAACACCGGCACGGATTCCGCTGCCGCCGTCCCCGCCCCCACCAACGAGCCCGCCGTCGCCATCACGCCCGTCAGCACCGCAGCGAGCAGTGTCTTCTTCACGAGTCTCCCCTGTTCGTCGAGACCGCAGAATCGGCGACTCTGCGGAAGCAGGACATTACGGTCGGTTTAACGGCCTCACAAGGGATTCCCGGACGGATTTCCCATCGATTTCACCTGATTCCCAGGGCAGGGCGGGAGTCAGCACTCACTACGGCCCCATCACGTGT
>JBQGEH010000340.1:0-6224 GCA_052039515.1 Nakamurella sp.
TGGGCGCGGGAGGAGTTGACCGCCGCGGGGTACCGGGTGGACACCGCGGCGGCGGGCGTCCGGGGGCGGGCGTGGGCGGTAGTGGCGCGGCTGGACCCCGATCGCGGCCCGGCGGGGGTGAAGGCGGGGGCCCGGGCTTTCGGCGTGGAGGCCGGGTTGCTCGCGCTGCTCACCCGCTACGCGCCGGCGCACGTGGTGGTGCCGGTGGCGACCGACCCGGCGCGGAACCGCTCGATCACCCTCGACGCCGGTCCCACCCTGGCCGCGGCCGGGGCACCGGCCGACGGGGACCGGGCGGCGCTGCTGGCCGGTTACGCCGATCTCCAGCGCCGGCTGGCGGCCCGTCCGGCGGAGCTGCGGTCGGTCGGGCTGCCGGACCTGTCACCGTCCCGGCTGACCGCGTGGCACCGGGCGGTCCTGGACCGGGTGGACGCCGAGCCCGCGATCACCGGCCTCCTCCCGCCCGGGGCCCGCGCGGGTCTGGAGGCGTTGCTGCCGACCACCGCGGCGCTGGCCGCCGAGCTCGGCGACGACGGGCTGCCGCTGACCGTGGAACACCTGGATCTGCACGACGGCAACGTCGGGGTCGGGGCGGACGGGACACTGCGGCTGTTCGACTGGGGCGACGCCGTCCTCGCCCACCCGTTCCACTGCCTGGGCACGCCGCTGGCCCGGGACCCGGCCGCCCGCGAGGGGTACCTGCGGACGTGGTCCGGTGGCGGTGCGGTGCCGGCGCGGTGGCGGCGGTCGGTGGACGTGGCCTCGGTGACCGGACAGCTGGCGGTGGCGGCCGGCCGACTGCGGATGCCGCTGGGCGCGAAGCCCGCCTGGAGCCGGGGCTTCGTCGAGCTGCTGCTGGACTACCTGCGCCGAGCGCCCGTGGTGCGGGCCGCCGGCCCGGGGTCACCCTGATCACAGGCCGTGCGGGGCCGTCCACCGGAGCCCGTTTCGTCCCATCCGTCCCACGTAGGGTGCCAGGGTGGCAACCCTGAAGGACTGGATCAACGCGGCCCGGCCCCGCACCCTCCCCGCGGCCGTCGCCCCGGTCCTGGTGGGATCGGGCGCCGCCGCGGCCCACGGGACGTTCCGGCCCGGTCACGCGGCGCTGTGCCGGGTGGTGTCGCTGGCGCTGCAGGTGGCGGTCAACTTCGCCAACGACTACTCCGACGGCATCCGCGGCACCGACGCCGTCCGGGTCGGCCCGGTCCGGCTCACCGCCCGCGGCGGCGCCAGCCCCGCGCAGGTGAAGTCCGCCGCGTTCGCCGCCTTCGGTGTGGCCGGTCTCGCCGGGCTCGTGCTCGCCGCGCTGGTCGGCTGGTGGCTGCTGCTCGTCGGCGCGGCCTGCATCCTCGCCGCCTGGTTCTACACCGGCGGGCCCCGACCCTACGGCTACGCCGGCTACGGCGAGGTCTTCGTCTTCACCTTCTTCGGCCTCGTCGCGGTGCTGGGCACCACGTTCGTGCAGGCCCGGACGGTGTCGGTGCCCGCGGTGGCCGGCGCCATCGGCATCGGTCTCCTGGCGTGCGCGCTGCTGGTCGCCAACAACCTGCGCGACGTCGGCACCGACGCGACCGTCGGCAAGCGCACCCTCGCGGTCATCCTCGGCGCGCCGATGACCCGGCGGCTGTTCGCCGCGATGGTCGGGCTCGCGTTCCTCGCCGTGCTGGTCATCGGGATCACCCATCCCTGGTGCCTGCTCGGGTTGCTGGCCGCGCCGCTCGCCGTCGCCCCGGTGCGCCGGGTGCTCGCCGGGGCGGCCGGCCGGGATCTCATCGCCGTCCTCGGCGCCACCGGGAAGCTGGAGCTCGCCTACGCCGTCGCGCTCACCGTCGGGCTCGTCCTCGACTGACGTTCGCGCGGCGGGAACGTCAGCGGCCCTCGCCGCGGAGCTCCGCGCGGAGCCGCTCGCGCTCCTGACGCCGGCCGGCGTTGCGGGCGGCGAGCGCCGCGTTCAGCCGGGCCCGCGGCCCGCCGAACAGCAGCAACGACAGCGGCAGCTGCAGGATGATCGCGATCGTCAGGGCGATGATCAGCGGCAACGTGCAGAAGTACAGGATCGCGGTCAGGACGACGATCAGGCCGATCCGCAGCACGGTGAAGACCAGCAACGGACCCGCGACTCCGGGTCGCGCGGCGGGAGCGGCGGTCGTCGGCGGGACGTGGTCGGCGGGCGGGTTCGTCGGACTGCTCACCGCATCCAGGGTAGCCGCGCCGACCGGGCCCGGTCTCCGGCGCCGGGTGGCGGTCAGCCGCCCGCGGCGGGGCGCGGGTCCTCCGACGGCATCGGGTGCGGGCGTCCCTCGAACCACGTCGACAGCACGACCGTGGTCCGCGTCCGGGCCACCCCGGAGATGCCGCGCAACCGGCCCAGGAACAGGTGCAACTCGTCGACCGTGGCGACCCGGACCTTGATGACGTACGCCTCGTCGCCGGCGACGCCGTAGCAGCTCTCCACCTCCGGCATCGACTGCAGGGCCTCGACGACCTCCTCGTCGGTGGACGTCTCCCCCGGCTCGATGCCGATCAGCGCGGTCACCCCGAGACCGATCGACGACGGCGCCACCACGGCGCGGTAGCCCATGATCACGCCGGACGACTCGAGCTTGGCGACCCGCTCGTGCACCGCCGACGACGACAGCCCGACGGTCCGGGCCAGCTCGGCGTAACTGGCCCGCCCGTCGCGGCGCAGCGCGTCGACGAGCTTGCGGTCCAGCGCGTCCATCGGCACAGGTTCCTCCCGGTCTCGGCTCGAGACGCCGCGTCGTCCTCCGCCCGCCCGGGTCGGGCGGGCCGACCACGGGAACCGGGTCGCCGACGAAAGGCTATCCGCGGCGCGGGGCGGACGGGCGCGACGGACCGTCCCCGGTGCCGTCCGGGACCTCCGCGTCCCGGTTCGTCGGCCACCCGCCCGCTCGTGACGGGTCCTGTCCGGATCGCTGTCGCAGGGCACAGGATCGAACACGATGGAGCGCTGATCTGCACGTCCGGCGGCCAGATCGATCATTCCCGAGACCGGGCCGTGACCTGCGCCGTACCCGGTCGTGGAGGGGTCGCCTCGCCGCAACGTAACTCACACCGGCGTCGAGATGGCCGTCGCACCACCGCTGGATGTTCCGAACGGGGCAGCCGGGGCCAGCCGTACGGTGGAACGACGCCCCCGACCGGACCGACCTGTGACCACCCGATCGCCCGATCAGGGGCTCGACAAACCGTGCGAACCCGGCATTTTCTCGCGTGCGATTCTGGTGGGATATTGAGCATTTGGTCCGGGCTGTCGCATACTGGGGTCAGCTGCTTCCGCAGCATGGCCGTCGGGGCCTGATCAAGGAGGTCATCAGTGTCTGCAGAAAGCAGCGAGCGCCTGCTCACCCCCGGTGAGGTGGCACTCATGTTCCGGGTCGATCCCAAGACCGTCACCCGGTGGGCGTCGGCCGGTCGGATCGGCTCCATCCGCACCCCGGGTGGGCACCGTCGCTTCCGCGAGACCGAGGTGCGGTCGCTGCTGACCGACCTGACCGTGGACGCCACCCGCACCGCCTGATCCACCGGGACGGGCGTCGACCCGTCGCAACAGAGCCCCCGGGCGCCCTCGAGGCGCGACGGGGGCTCTGTGCGTTCCGAGGTGTGCGTTCGGTGGTCAGGCCGGGACGACCGAGAGGCCGTACAGCGACCGCTCACCCGTCAGCCACAGCGGCTCCCCCGTCATCCAGGTCGGGAAGACGAGGAAGGCGCTCACCTCGAAGGTGTCGGCGAACGCGGAGCGCACCTCGGCCGCCGCGTCGGAACCGACGCAGTCGGGCGCCGGCTCGACCACGCGCAGCACGCGGAAGCCGGTGACGACCGGCACGACGTCCGCCGTCCCGGGCCCGCACCCGGCGTCGTAGACCAGGCGGCCTCCACCGGAGACCGACCACCAGGCGGTGGGCAGACCGCCTAGCGGTGTCTCGACGTACCCCTGCCCCTGCGAGCGCCGCAGCGTGGCCAGCTCCCACCGCCGGTCGACGAGGGACGTGGTGTCCATCGGCGGTCCGACGAGCGTGCCGCCGGGCAGGGTGTCCCGGAGGTCACCGTCGACGGCGCCGTCGAGTCCGGGCCAGTGGATCGCGGGGTCGCCCGGCAGCTGTACGGCCAACGTCTGCGGCAGGGCCGGTTGCACCGTGACGGTCACCCCTGCGCGGGACGCGAGATCCTGGACGACCGGGTGGGTCGCCGGCCGGGGATCCGGCAGCCGCCCGTAGAGGACGATCCGCGATCCCGCCGGCAGCGCGGCCGCCACGTCCTCGACGGTGAACTCGTCCTCGATCGAGTAGGCGTTGAGTGCCATGCCCACCGGATCACCGGTGGCGAAGTGGCCCCGGCCGTCGCTGCCCGGTTCGCTGCGCACCCGGACCAGGCTCACTCCCTCGGCCGTCGTCACGTCCTCGACCGTGCCGATGAGGACGACGTCGGCGTACCGCGCCAGCTCCTCGGGCGTCGCCACCGGTTGCCAGTCGGCGGACCCGGTGCCCAGCAACCCGTTCAGCGCACCGGGATCCGGAGGGGGCGATGTCGGTGTGCCGCCCGTGGTCGATGCTGCGGCCGCGGTCGTGACGGCGTTGCGGTCGGCGACCGACGGTGATCCGGATCCGCCGGCGCAGCCGACGACCAGCACCGCCGCCGCCATCCCGCCCAGCACGAACCTGCGTGCGCTCACGAGTCCCCCTGCCGTCCGGTGTCCGCCGGCCCCAGGACGGGTGCCGGGCACGCCGGGGTTGCATTCCGGTGCCCGCCCCCCGTTACGAGAACGTGAGCCGCCCCGAGCGGGCGGTGCGTACTCTGGACGGAAAGGAGGAGCAATGCCCTATCTGCTGGTCGCTCTGGTCGTGACGGCCATCGTCGTGCTGCTCGCCTGGCGTGGGCTGGGCAACGCCGAGGAAGCCCGTTCCGACAAGCCCCGTCCCACCCTGCGTCCCCGCAACCGCCCCACCCGCACCATCGCCCCCGACGACGATCCCGACTTCCTGGGCGAGATCGACCGCAAGCTCGGTGGTGAGGACACGCGCGGCTGAGCCGCTCGCGACACCCACACAGAGAACCCCGCCGCGCGGGTGCGGCGGGGTTCTCTGCGTTTCAGTGCTCGGAGCGTTTCAGTGCTCGGACTGGGTGTCGGCGTCCGCGCTGCCGCCGCCGTCGCCCGCCGACGGGTCGCCGTGCCCGGAGCCGGTGCCGCCCGTCTCGGCGGGGCCGACGTCCTCCCCGTCGGCGGGGGTTCCGGAGTCGGTGGTCACGTTCGCGGGTTCGGTCATCGCCCCAGCGTAGGCCCGGCGGGACGCGGCGCCGCGGTCAGTTCAGGCCGGCGTAGGAGTGCAGACCGGCGATGACCATGTTGATGAAGAACAGGTTGAACACGATCGACACCAGGCCGACGACGGAGATCCACGCCGCCTTGGTGCCGCGCCAGCCGGCCGTGGCCCGCGCGTGCAGGTACCCGGCGTAGATGACCCAGGTGATGAACGCGCAGGTCTCCTTGGGGTCCCAGTTCCAGTAGCGGCCCCACGCGACCTCGGCCCACAGCGCGCCGGTGATGACGGCGAAGGTGTAGACGGGGAAGGCCAGGATCGCCGTCCGGTAGGCGATGCGGTCCACCCGGGCCAGCGACGGCAGCTTGGCCCACACCGACGTCGGGTCCGCCCCACGGCTCTCCCACCGCTGCCGCAGCACGTACAGCAGCGAGGCGATGCCGGAGAACATCAGCACGCCGCTGGACACCGACACCGTGGTGACGTGAATCCACTTCCAGTACGAATTCAGCGCGGGCTGCAACTCGGCGACCGGCACGTACAGCAGGGAGCCGGTGACGTACATCAGCAACGTCACCGGGGTCAGGACGAAGACGCCGATGGCAACGACCCGGTAGCGCAGCCGGATGACCAGGAACGTGGCCACCACGGCGGCCGAGATCGCCGACGTGAACTCGTACATGTTGCCCAGCGGCAGCCGGTCGGCGGCGAATCCGCGGACCACGATCGACACCACGTGGGCGACGAACCCGAGGACGGCGACCGCGAGCCCGGCCTTGCCGAAGCGCTCGCCCCACGGGACCGCCGTCGGCGGCGTCGCGGTGACGTGACCGAACGGGGAGGCGGTCGGCACGACCGGCACCCCGTCGGGCCGGCCGTCCCGGGTCAAAGTGCCCGCGGTGACCAACCGGTCTGCGCTGCTCGGCTCGGTGACGTCGGTGTCCA
>JBQGEH010000341.1:0-1512 GCA_052039515.1 Nakamurella sp.
GGGACGGCGCTCTCGGCGGCGGAGCAGGAGGGGTCAGCCCAGCTTGGTCAGGCCCGACCAGGACGAGCCGAGGTCGACGCCGGCCCGGAAGCCGCCGCGGCCGGTGCCGGTGTAGGACACGAACCGGCCGGCGGAGGTGCGGGCGACCAGGTCACCGATCCTGTCGCCGTTCAGGTCACCGGGCGCGACGATCGTCAGGCCGGTCCAGCCGCTGCCGACGATCCGCGGGGCCAGGAAGCCGGTGCGGGCGTTGCCGGGGTACAGCCACAGCCGGCCGGAGCCGTCCCGGGCCACCAGGTCGGCGACGCCGTCGCTGGTGAGGTCGCCGGGCGAGACCATCGCGGTCATCCCGTTCCAGCCGTTGCCGACCTGGACCCGCTTGCCGAAACCACCGGCGCCGTTGCTCGGGTAGAAGAACAGGTTGCCGGAGGCGTCGCGGGCGTACAGGTCGGCCTGGCCGTCCCGGTTGCCGTCCATGTCGACGATCGCGGTCATGCCGCTCCAGCCGGTGCCGACCTGGACCGCCGAGCGGACGCCGCCGCCGGAGACACCCCGGTAGAACCACAGCCGGCCGTCGTTGCCGCGGGCGTACAGGTCGCTGACGCCGTCGCGGCTGGCGTCCGAGACGGGGTACAGGTCGCGCATCGCCGACCAGCCGCTGCCCATGGCCACGCCGGAGCGCAGGGTGCCCGAGCCGGTGCCCGGGACGACCACCAGGGCCCCCGCGCTGTTGACACCGACCAGGTCGGTCCGCCGGTCGCCGGTCATGTCGGTGACCGAGGGTGAGGTGGTGACCGCGGCGGGCGCGGTGACACCGGGGTAGGAGGCGAACACCTGGGTGGCCCAGATCCGGCCGCCGGAGTCCTTCACCCACCCGATGCCGACCGAGGTGTAGGAGCCGAGGATGTTCGCCCGGTGCCCGGCGGAGTTCATCAGCGCGGTGTGCAGCGCCGAGTCGCTGTAGTTGTAGCCGACGTTCTCACCGGCACGGGTCCACCCCGCGGGGATCTGCGTCGAGTAGCTCGGGTTGTGGCTGAGCGTGCCGCTGCTCGCCATCCGGGAGGTCCACGCCTGCGCCACCGCGTCCATCCGCGCGTCGCGCACCAGCGGCTTCAGGCCGGACTGCTGCCGGGCCTGGTTGATCAGGGTGTACAGGGTGGTGGCGTCCGCCTTGGCGGGGGCGCCCGAGGTCGCGACCAGGCCCACGGCGGCCAGGCACGCGGCCAGCACGAGGACGAGGGCACGACGGTCGAGGGACACGGCACGCGACATGGGTGAGAGCTCCTGGCGTTTCGGGGGGCCTATGGAGCATCGGCCGTTCACCCTGCGTAGCCAATCGACCAGGTCAGTGGTTGCCGATCACGCTGCGTGAGCGTTACACGTACGGGTGGTGCTCGGCGTGTTGTCTTGACGCGCGCCGACCGGACGATCCTGCTATCAGCACGTGCACGCTCCGGGTGAACCCCGTGCACGGCGCGGACGACCTGAGTACGCGCACTCCCTCCCACCGGT
>JBQGEH010000342.1:0-2084 GCA_052039515.1 Nakamurella sp.
TGCCACTGGTCCGGGTACAGGCAGGCGGCCCGCAGACCGTTCCCCAGGGTGTTGACGGTGGCCTCGTGACCGGCGTTGAGCAACACGATGACGGTGCTGACGATCTCGTCCTCGCTGAGCCGGTCGCCCTCGTCGGCGACCTGCACGAGCTCGGTGATGAGGTCGTCCCGCGGGTCGGCGCGGCGGTCGCCGATGAGGGCCCGGACGTAGCCGATGAAGTCGGCGGCGGCCCGCTCGGCCGCGGTCCGCTCGGCGTCGGTGGTCTGGAACTCGTACATCTTGACGATGGCGTGCGACCACGCGAGCAGCGTCGGTCCGGCCTCCTCGGGCACGCCGAGCAGCGCGCAGATCACCGCGATCGAGTAGGGCTGCGCGAAGTCGGCCAGGACGTCGAAGGAGTCGGCGGTGAGCAGCGGGGTCAGGCGTTCGCGGCAGATGCGTTCGATGGCCGGCCGCATGGCGGCCACCGACCGCGCGGTGAAGACCTTGGTGACCAGCCGGCGCAGCCGGGTGTGGTCCGGCGGCTCGAGGTTGAGCAGCGACCACTGCTCGCTGGCCTGCCACTGCGGGTAGGCCGACGGGGACTCCGTCAGGCCCAGGTCCGCGGCGGCGTACCGGTGCGACCAGATCCGGCCGAGGCCACGGTGGCGCAGCGCGGCGTGCACGTCGGCGAAGCGGGTGAGCAGCCACAGGTCACGCTCGGGGTAGTAGAGCGCCGGGCCCGCCGCGGCCAACGCGCGGAACGCCGGGTAGGGATCGGCGATGAAGTCCGGGTCGCCGGGACGGAAGCCGAGGGCGGTCGGGGACGGCGGGCCGTCGGGGACGGCGGCGGTCGGGTCGGCGGACGGATGGTCGGACATGCCGACCATCGTCGCCGATGACGCCGGCCCGTCCGGCACCGGACCCGGCGGGACCGGTCACACCAGGAAGGGCGGATCCATCCGGACGCGGGCCGGATCGGGGTCCTTGCGGGCGCTGCGGGCGGCCCGGGCGGCGTGCAGGGCGGCGGCGAGCTCGCGGCCGCGGCCCAGCTCCAGGCGCACCAGGGCCCGTTCGGCGGGCGGATCGCCGCCCGGGCCGTGGTGGTCCACCGGCACCGGCCCGAGCACCTCCGCGCCGTCCGGCAGGTGCAGCTCGGTCAGGAACGACGACACCCCGTCCGGAGCGCCGTCCACCGCGGCCATCGCCACCGCCGGTGGGAAGCCGAACTCGCGGCGGCCGGCCAGCTCGGTGGCGGCGTGGCCGGCGGGGTCCCAGCGGATCAGGGCCTGCACGGTGACCAGGGAGCTGTCCGCGCCGACGACGACCCGTCCCCCGTCGGCGGCCGGGCGGACCAGCGTGGCGGCCGCCATCCATCGCCGCAGCGTCTCCTCCGCGGCCCGCAGGTCCGGACGGGCCAGCAGCGCGGTGCCGTCCAGCAGCAGCGCCGCCCCGTACCCGCCCGGGCTGACCGGCTCCAGTCCCGGGGTGGCCACCACCAGCACGGGCTCCGTCGGCACCGTGGTCAGGCCGGTGTCTCCCGCGCTGGTCAGGATGCGCACGCCCGGGAAGGCCCGGCCGAGCTCCTCCGAGGTGCGCCCGGCGCCGATGACGGTGGCCCGGAACGCGGTCGCGGCGCACACCGAGCAGGTCCAGCCGGTGGCCAGAGCCCCGCACCAACGGCACGACGCGACCTGCTGACCCTGGGTCAGTTGCAGCGGCCCGGCGCACACCCGGCAGTGCGCGGGGCGGCGGCAGGACACGCAGGCGAGGGCGGGTTGGTACCCGCGGCGCGGCACCTGCACCAGCACGGGCAGCCCCGCCGCCAACGCTCCGCGGGCGGCCTGGAACGCCGCCGGGCTGAGCCGGGCGTACGCCGCCGCCGAATCGGCACCGGTGGCCCGGTCGTCGCCGGCCGCCTCGATTCGCGGAGCGCAGGCGCGCACCGTGGCCCGGTCGGCGACCACCGGCTTGGCCCAGCCGGTCTCGACCAGCAGCTGCGCCTCGGCCGTACGGGCCACCCCACCGATGAGCAGCGGGACGCGATCGGCGGCGGAGCGCAGCATCAGCACCTCGCGGGCGTGCGGGTACGGCGCGCGGGGTTC
>JBQGEH010000343.1:0-4382 GCA_052039515.1 Nakamurella sp.
CCAACCCCGGGTCGACCGGTCTCCCCGGACCGGTCGGCCCGCACCCCAGGGAGAGCCCCATGCTGTTGAGCAACGACCTCGTCGTGCAGGCGCCGTGGGAGGCCACGGCCGCCGCCCTGGCCGATCTCGCGTTCCTCGGGCCGTGCATGCCGGGGGCGGAGATCCTCGGCTTCGACGGGCCGGTCTGTCACGGGCGCGTGGTGCTGAAGGTGGGGCCGGTGTCGGTCGGCCTCGCCGGGGACCTCACGGTGCGGGAGAACGACCCCGCCGCCGGACGCATCGTCATCCACGGCTCCGGTGGATCGACGGGCTCCCAGCAGGGCACGGCGTCCGCGGTGATCACCATGCAGCTCCGGTCGCGTCCGGACGGCACCGGGGTGCACATCGAGACGGAGTTGGAACTCGGGGGCCGGCTGGCGCAGTTCGGGGCGCCGGTGATCCGTCAGGTCAGCGGGCGAGTCATCGCGCAGTTCGTCCGGCGGCTGAACGAGCGGCTGTCCGCCCCGGCCCCGACGGCGGTGACGACCGCGCCGGAGACATCCCCCGTCGCGGTGGCGATGTCGCCGGGTGCGATGCCGTCCGGACGTCCGGTGTGGCGGACCCTGCGCCCGGCCGGCGTCACCGCGGCGGCGGGGTTCCTCCTCGGGTGGGCCGTGGCCCGGGTCTTCGGAAACGCGGCGTGACGGTCGGCTCAGGCCCGACGTCCCGCCGCCGGGGCCAGGGCGAGCACCAGCTCCAGTTCCACGGGCGCGCCGCCGGGCAGCGATGCCACCCCCAGAGCGGACCGCGCGTGCGCCCCGGTGTCCGGTCCGAAGACGTCGAACAGCACGTCCGACGCCCCGTCCAGGACCGCGGGGTGGTCGGCGAAACCGCCGACGGCCCGCACGTACCCGCGGAGGTGGAGCACGGCGTCGACGTCGTCCAGGCCGACGTCACGGGCCACCGCGAGCAGCAGGTTGACCGCGGCGTGACCGGCCTCGGCCCGGGCCGCCGCCGGGTCGACGTCCTCGCCGACCACGCCGGTCACCGGTGCGGCACCCGGGCGCCGACCGGTGTGCCCGGACACGTACAACGTGTCGCCCTGACGGCGGGTGGACCGGTACCGGCCCAGGGCCGGGGCGGGTGGCCGGTCGCCGGCCAGGGCGGCCAGCCGGGCGGCGCGCGACGAGATGCCTGGTACCGGAACGGATGTCATCGAGGCTCAGGCGTCGAGCGCGGCGCGCAGGTGGGCGATGGAGTGCTGCCGGTGCTGATCGGACAGCCGCACCGTGGTCTCGACGTCCCCCGCGGCGACGGCGTCCAGGATGGGGCCGTGCTCGGCGTTGATCTGGTCCAGGTTCAGCCGGTTCTCATACAGCCGGCGGTGCGGGTCGGAGGTGTCCCACAGCTGGGTGATCATCCGCAGGGTCCGCGGCAGCGGCGCCTGCTGCATGGGCAGGAAGTGGAACCGCCGGTTCTGCACGACGGTGGCGACCGGGTCGGCCGCGGTGGCGGCCAGCTCCATCCGGTCCATCGCGTCCCGCATCTGCTCGATCACCGCGGGGGTCACCCGCGGCACCCCGGCGCGCCGCGCCTCGGCTTCGAGGATGGACCGCAGGTGGAAGACCTCGAGCAGCTGGTGCAGGTCCAACTTGGTGACGGTGAAGCCGACGTGCGGCACGTAGGTGACGTGCTCCTCGGCCTCGAGCACCTTCAGTGCCTCCCGGATCGGGATGCGGCTGACGCCCAGCTGTTCGGCCAGCGTGTCCTGCACCAGGGGGGTGCCCGGCGGGATGGCGCCGGTGATGATCGCCGTCCGCAGCGCCTGCAGGGCCGCCTGTTGGGCGGTCTGCGGGCGCACGTAGGCCTGCGGGAACGGGTCGACCGTCGCGGTCATGTGGGCCCTCCGTGGTGAAACGCCGCCCGGGTCGCGGACACCGCCGACAGGACGCCCCCGGTCGCTGACCGGGCCTGACCGGCACGGACCGGCGCGGACCGGGCAGCAACGTCCACTTCATATTGTATCCGGCCGGGCGCGTTCCGCGGTCCGACCGGCCGATCTCCACCGGCGGATCCGTCCGCCCCACCGAACGAGGAAGGAACCGACCGATGGGTCTGCTGCTGGGATACAAGGCGTCCGCCGAGCAGTTCGGGCCGACCGAGCTGCTGCGCTACGCCGTTCTCGCCGAGGAACACGGCTTCGACTCCGTCTTCACCTCCGACCACCTGCAGCCCTGGCGCCACGACGGCGGGCACGCCCCCGCGGCGCTGCCGTGGCTCGGGGCCGCCGGCGCCCGCACCGAGCGGGTGCTGCTGGGGACCTCGGTCCTGACCCCGACCTTCCGCTACCACCCGGGCGTGGTCGCTCAGGCGTTCGCGACGCTCGGGGTGCTGTACCCCGGACGGATGGTGCTGGGCGTCGGCTCCGGCGAGTCGCTGAACGAGGTCCCGCTCGGCCTGGCCTGGCCGGACGGCAAGGAGCGCTTCGCCCGGCTCAAGGAGGCGGTCACGTTGATCCGGCGGTTGTGGACGGAGGAGCGGGTGACCTTCGACGGCACCTTCTACCGCACGCACGACGCGACGATCTACGACCGGCCGGACACCCCGGTGCCGCTCTACATCGGCGCGTCCGGGCCGGCCGCGACCCGGCTGGCGGGCCGGGTCGCCGACGGCTTCCTCACCACGTCCGGGGAACCGGAGACGTTGTACCGGGACACGCTGCTGCCCGCGCTGGCGGCCGGCACCGGGCAGGTCGGCCGGGCGGTGTCGGACCTGGACCTGATGATCGAGATGAAGGTGTCGTTCGACACCGACCGCGAACGGGCCCGCCAGGACACCCGGTACTGGGCGGCGCTCGCGCTCAGTGCGGAGGAGAAGACCGGCGTGGAGGACCCCCGCGAGATGCAGCGGCTGGCCGACGCGCTGCCGGTGGACCGGGCGCAGTCGCGCTGGATCGTGTCCGACGATCCCGATGAACACGTCGAGAAGATCCGGCGCTACGTCGATCTCGGCTTCCGGCATCTGGTGTTCCACGCCCCGGGACCGGATCAGCAGCGGTTCCTGAAGCTGTACGGCGAGACCGTGCTGCCGCGGTTGCGGGAGCTGGCGTGAGCGGCCGGGCCCGGGACCTCAGCTGGCTGGTCGCCCTGGGCGCGGGGTTGTGGGGGACCGACGCGCTGTTCCGGGCGGACATCACGGTCGGGACCGCCGCGCCGACCATCGTCTTCGTCGAGCATCTGATGCTGGTCGCGGTGCTGTCGCCGTTCCTGCTGCGATCGCTGCGGGCGTGGACCCGCGCCCGGCGGACCGTGCAGCTGGCCGTCCTCGCCATCGGGATCGGGGCGTCGGCCGTCGCCACGACGCTGTTCACCCTGGCGTTCCAGCGGTCCGGTGCCCGGGGTGACTTCGTGACGCCGGTGGTCGTGCAGCACCTGCAACCGCTGTTCGCGATCCTCGGCGCCGTGCTGCTGCTCGGTGAGCGGATCCGCGGGCGCTTCGCCTGGTTCGCGCTGCCCGCCCTGGGTGGGGTGTGGCTGCTCGCCTTCCCCCGCCCCTGGGACGTCACCGTATCCGGGGCCGCGGTCGTAGCGCTGGCGCTCGGCGCGGCCGTGCTGTGGGCGGCGGGCACCGTACTCGGCCGGCTCGCGGGCTCGGAGCTCGCTCCGATCGAGCTGACCACGCTGCGGTTCACCGTCGGCCTGCCCGCGTCGGCGGTGATCGTGTGGTCGACGTCGTCGGACTGGTGGGTCCCCGACGTGCGCAGCAGCGCCGCCGTTCTGGGACTCGTGCTGGTGCCGAGCCTGCTGGCCGTCGTCCTCTACTACCGGGGCCTGCGCCGGACGGCCGCGGCCCGCGCCACCCTGGCCGAGCTCGCCTACCCGGTGGTCGGGGCGCTGGTCGGCGTGTGGCTGTCGACGGGCGGCCCGCCGCTGACCGCCACCCAGTGGTGGGGTGCGGCGATCGTGGTGGCCGCGGTCACCGGACTGTCGCTGCACGAGGCCCAGGCCCGGACGCAGGCGGTGGCGGTGAGGCCGCTGACGGTCAGTTCCGGGCGCCGCTGAGCAGCGCGGCCAGGTCGTAGCCGTGCCGGGCGAAGCGGTCGGCGTGCGGTGGGTAGCCGTCGGCGCGCACGAGGACGCCGTCGCGGGTGGTGAACAGGTCGGCGGTCTCGACCACCCCGTTCTCGACCCGCCCGGGCAGGGCGACGATCTCGCGGACCGAGCGGTGGCCGTGGTGGTCCAGGCCGACCTGGACGATGAGGTCCACGGACGCGGCGACGGTGGGGACGACGAACGCGGCGGTGACGTTCTCGCCGGCCAGCAGCGGCAGCGTGCACAGCTTGATCACCGCCTCGCGGGCGGAGTTGGCGTGCACCGAGCACATCCCCGGCAGCCCGGAGTTCA
>JBQGEH010000344.1:0-2922 GCA_052039515.1 Nakamurella sp.
GCCGGGGAATTGCCCGGACTGTGATGTCCACCCGGTTACTGGATCGATCATGCAACCGTCAGTAGCCTCATTTGATATGGCTGACCAACCCCTCGTGACGGTGATCACCCCGGCGTACAACGTCGGCCCCTACATCCGCGAAGCGATCGAATCCGTCAAGGCGCAGACCGAGACGCGTTTCGAATATCTCGTGATCGACGACGGTTCGACCGACGACACGGTGTCGGAAATCCTCGCCGCATTCGACGGTGATCCACGGATGCGTCTGATCCAGAACGACCACCGCGGTGGTGCGCAGGCGCGCAACACCGGTATCGAGCAGGCGCAGGCGCCGCTCATCTCGTTCCTGGACGGCGACGACCGCTGGCACCCGGAGAAGCTCGCGCACCAGATCCACGTGCTCGACCACCTGGGCCCCGAGTACGGCGTCGTCTTCAGCCGGTCGCGGTTGATGAGCGAGGACGGCCTGATCATCGGGCTGCAGAAGTCCCGCCCGGGACGGCACGACCTCGACGACCTGCTCGCCGAGAACTGCCCGCCGCGGAACGGTTCGTCGTTGCTGTTCCGGAAGTCGTGCTTCGACGAAGCCGGCATGTTCGACCCGTCCTTCGTGTCCAGCACCGATTTCGACGTCGAACTGCGGATCGCCCACCGTTCGTCCACCCCGCTGTACTGGGCCGACAAGCGGTATCTCGTCGATTACCGGTTGCGCGGCGGCCAGATCAGCCGGGGGATCGACCGTCGGCTGCAGGCGGTCGAGCGCATTCTCGACACCTACGTGCCGTTGATGCAGCGACTGCCGCAGAGTTACGCCTACGTCGACCACGCGGTGTTCGCCCACCGCGGCAACGACGCCGAGCGCATCGCGCGCTGGAGCGATCTGGCCCGGTCCTCGGGGCTGCCGTACCTGATCCGGACGGGTCCGGGTCGGCGGCTGCTGGGCTGGCGCCTGCTGGGAGAGCGCGGCAGCGCCGTCTACCGCGCGGTGACCACCCGCTCGCTGGGCGTCGCCCGCACATCCGTGCGGTGGGTCGCCGACCGCGTGCGCTGACCGACCCCGACGGCGGCGTCCCGTCGGGTACGCACCCTCCGTGACCGACGAGCCCGGGGCCTGACGGCCCCGGGCTCGCGGTGTTCCCGGGGTCGGTCTCGCGGCCGACCGGCGGTCGAGGCAGGGTCGACAGGCGTGACCGAGAACACACCGTCATCACTTGGTGTGCATGGCGCCCGCCCGTCCGGGCCGGCGTGAGCGCCCTCCGCCTCCGGGTGGCAGCGCCGAATGTGCTGGTCATCGGCGGTCTTGAGGCGGCCGGACGCACCGCCGTACGCGGTTCACGGAGCGTGACGACCGTGCGGACGCCGCTCCCCGGCGTCCGGTCCGGACACCGGACCAGGGTGGCCGGTGGTCGGTCCGGGTCACCCGGTGTGCACGCGGGGCTCCAGGCCCGGTTTCGTCGATGTCCTGTTGCGGAGAGCAACCGGTTGTTACGTTAAGTCATGTTGCCGTCACGGTGCGTCAAGGCCTCCGGCCGGACCGCCGGGTGACCCCCGACCTGACCTGAACTCCGTGACACCGGAAGGCCGTACCCATGGCTCTCATCACCCTCCGCCGCCTGCGCGCCGCCGCCGCAGCCGGTCTGCTCGGTTCGGTGCTGCTGGGCGTGCTGCCCGCGGCCGCCGCCGCCGCTCCCACGCTCACCTCCAGCAACGTCTCCCTGCAGGTGGCCGGCTCGACCGTCACCGCCACCACCACCGTCCGCTCGTCGGCGAACACCACGGTGACCAAGCTGGGCGTCTGCATCTACGACTCGGCCCGGGCCAACTTCGACTTCGTCAAGGCCCAGAACGCCGCGGTCACGCCGTCCGGCTTCACCTACGTGCCGCCCGCCCGCACCCTGCCTGCCGGCAACTACACGTACTGGACGTGCGCCTACTACAACAACGCCTGGATCAACCTGGACAGCCCCAAGCCGTTCGCGGTGACCGGCAGCCACTCCACCCAGCCCGTCGACGTCGCGATGCCGGTGGGCGACCAGGCCGGGTGGAAGCAGATCTTCACCGACGACTTCTCCACCGACGTGGCCGCCGGCTCCTTCGCGAGCGTCTACGGCAAGAAGTTCGCGACCTACCACAACTTCGCGGACTCCTACAACGGCGGCACCTACAACCGCAACATCCTGTCCGCGCAGAACGGCGTGCTGGACATGTTCCTGCACAAGGAGAACGGCCGCCCGCAGGTCGCCGCACCAGGGCCGATCACCACCCCCGGGCAGGAGTGGAAGGGGCAGACCTACGGGAAGTTCTCGGTCCGCTTCAAGTCCGACGCGCTGTCGGGCTACAAGACCGCCTGGCTGCTGTGGCCGGACAGCAACATCTGGAACCAGGGTGAGATCGACTTCCCCGAGGGTGCGCTCAACGGCAAGATGATGGGCTTCAACCACTGCGTCGGCGCGCCCACCAAGAACTGCCTGTGGGTCGATCCGCAGACCACCTACACCGACTGGCACACGCTGAGCCTCGAGTGGACCCCGACGCGGGTCAGCTACATCCTCGACGGTCAGATGATCGCCAACGACACCAAGAACGTCCCGAGCAACCCGATGCACTGGGTGCTGCAGACCGAGACCACCAGCGCGAACCCGACCACCCAGGACGGCCACCTGCAGATCGACTGGGTCAGCGTCTACGCCTACAGCCCCACCACCACCGGCGCGCCGACCGCCGGCAGCACCGACCCGGTGGTCACCACCAACGGCGGCAGCACCATCGAGACCTCCTCCAGCTGGAAGCGTCTCGGCTGAACCCCGGACGGCTCCGGTCGTCGTCCCGTCGAGCGGGCCCGCGGTGTGCGGGTCCGCGTCGGCCGCGGCGTCGGCGTCCGGGTCGCCCGCGACCACGGCGTCGACGAGGTGGTCAAGGTCA
>JBQGEH010000345.1:0-3556 GCA_052039515.1 Nakamurella sp.
GGCTGGATCGACCGGCGCCGCGCGATCCTGGAGGCGCTCACCGGCATCCGCCGCGCCGCCCTGACCTGCCGCCCCGCTCCGCCCCGCAACCGCCGTACCCGCCCATCGAACCACCGAGGACACCATGACCGAGCCGCTCCCCTACCTGCCGAACGCCCGCCCCCGCCGGCTGCGCCGCACCCCTGCGATGCGCCGCCTGGTGCGCGAGAACCGGCTGCACGCCGCCGATCTGGTGCTGCCGGTGTTCGTCAAGGAGGGACTGACCGAGCCGGTTCCGATCGGCTCGATGCCCGGGGTGCTGCAGCACAGCCGGGACTCGCTGCGCCGGGCCGCCGCCGACGCCGCCGCCGCCGGGATCGGCGGACTGATGCTGTTCGGGGTGCCCGCGATACGCGACGCCGAGGGGTCCGGGGCGACCGATCCGGACGGCATCCTCAACGTCGCCCTGCGCGACGTCCGCGCCGAGATCGGTTCGTCGCTGGTGGTGATGGCGGATCTGTGCCTGGACGAGTTCACCGACCACGGGCACTGCGGTGTGCTGGCCGCCGACGGCACCATCGACAACGACCGCACGCTGGTGCGTTACCAGGACATGGGGGTCTGCCAGGCCGAGGCCGGCGCCGACGTGGTCGGCACCTCCGGGATGATGGACGGGCAGGTCGGCGCGGTGCGAGAAGCGCTGGACCGCAACGGGTTCGTCGACACCGCCATCCTCGGGTACGCCGCGAAATACGCCTCGGCGTTCTATGGGCCGTTCCGGGAGGCCGTGGACTCCGCGCTGACCGGTGACCGGCTCAGCTACCAGCAGGACGTCGCCAACCGGCGGGAGGGTTCGCGGGAGATCGCGCTGGATCTCGCCGAGGGCGCCGACCTCGTCATGGTGAAGCCCGCGATGTCGTTCCTGGACGTGGTCGCCGACGCGGCCCGGCTGTCGCCGGTACCGGTGGCGGCGTACCAGGTCTCGGGCGAGTACGCGATGATCGAGGCGGCCGCGGCCAACGGCTGGATCGACCGGCGCCGCGCGATCCTGGAGGCGCTCACCGGCATCCGCCGCGCCGGGGCCGACATCACGCTCACCTACTGGGCTCTCGAGGTCGCGGAGTGGCTCCGTGACGCCTGACCGCCACCCGCCCGCCGCACGTTCTCTCGGAAAGGCCGCCCGATGACCCGATCCACCGACGCCAGCGAGGCGCTGTTCGCCCGCGCCCTCGCCGTCACCCCGGGTGGGGTCAACTCGCCGGTCCGGGCGTTCCGCTCCGTCGGCGGCACGCCGCGCTTCATGCGCAGTGGCCAGGGTGCGGAGATCACCGACGCCGACGGCAACACCTACGTCGATCTGGTCGGGTCGTGGGGCCCGATGATCCTCGGGCACCGGCACCCCGCCGTCGTCGAGGCGGTGAACGACGCGGTGGGGCGCGGACTCTCGTTCGGCACCCCCGGCGCCGGCGAGGTGGAGCTCGGCGAGGAGATCGTCGCCCGGATGCCCATCGACGAGGTGCGCCTGGTGTCGTCGGGCACCGAGGCGACGATGTCGGCGATCCGGCTGGCCCGTGGGTTCACCGGCCGCACGGTGGTCGTGAAGTTCGCCGGTTGCTACCACGGCCACGTCGACGCGCTGCTGGCGTCGGCCGGGTCGGGGGTGGCGACGTTGGCGCTGCCGGATTCGGCCGGGGTGCCGGCGAGCACCACCGCGGACGTGATCGTGCTGCCGTACAACGACGTCCCGGCGCTCGAGGAGGCGGTCGCCACCCACGGCGACCGGATCGCCTGTGTCCTCACCGAAGCGGCCGCGGCGAACATGGGCGTGGTGCCGCCGCTGCCCGGGTTCAATGCGACGTTGTCCCGGCTCACCCGGGAGCACGGCGCCCTGCTGATCAGCGACGAGGTGATGACCGGGTTCCGGCTGTCGCGCAGCGGCATGTACGGACTGGACGGCGCGGTCGAGGGCTGGACGCCGGACCTGATGACGTTCGGCAAGGTGATCGGCGGCGGCCTGCCGGTGGGCGCCTTCGGCGGGCGTTCGGACGTGATGGAGCTGCTGGCTCCGGTGGGGCCGGTCTACCAGGCGGGCACGCTGTCCGGGAACCCGGTGGCCACGGCGGCCGGCACCGCCACGCTCCGGCAGCTGGACGCCGACGTGTACGCCCACCTCGACGCGACCGCCGCCGCGGTGGCCCGGATGTCGTCGGAGGCGCTGGCCGCGGCCGGGGTGGCGCACCGGGTGCAGCACGCCGGCAACCTGTTCTCGATCTTCTTCACCGACGCCGAGGTGCACGACTACGACCAGGCGCGGACCCAGCACACCGCGGCGTTCGCCGCGTTCTTCCACACCATGCTGGAGGCCGGGGTGTACCTGCCGCCGTCGGCGTTCGAGGCGTGGTTCGTGTCGGCGGCGCACGATGCGACGGCCCTGCAGAAGGTCGCCGACGCGCTGCCTGCGGCCGCTGCGGCGGCGGCCCGGGTGCAGTGAGCCGGGGCCGCCGGTCCTGCGGCGGCCGGTGCGCGGCCCGGTCGGTGACTGCCGCGGTGGGGAGCGGGTGAGCCGCCCGGGGTGGGGCGCCGCGCTGGCGTCCCTCGTGGTGGGCGGGGCGTTCACCGCCGTCAGCCTGTACTGGGCGCTCGGCGGGACCGCCCTGTTGGACACCGTCGGGGGCGCCCTCGAGGCGCAGGGCCGGGCCGGCGACGCCGGAATCCTGGCGCTGGTGTGGGCCAGCGTCGCGCTCAAGGCGGTCGCCTCGGTGCTGCCGGTGGCGACCCTCGCGGGCTGGGGCGGGGGCGGGGGCGCCGGCCGGGGCGGAGGGTTGCGGCAGTGGGTGCGCCGGGCGGCCTGGGCGGCGGGTGTGATCCTGACGGTGTACGGCGGGCTGCTGACCGGTGCGGGCCTGCTGGTGGTCGCCGACGTGATCCCGGCGAACGCCGACGCCGACCTGCGGGCGATCCGTTGGCACGCGTTCGTCTGGGATCCGTGGTTTCTGGTCGGGGGCGTGCTGGCGCTGACCGCGCTGCTGCGGAGCCGGCGGCCGCCGGTCCCCTCCCGCTGACGCACACCGGTCGGGCGGCGACGACGGGCCAGTCGAACAGGTGTGCGGGTCGCGGTAGAGTGCGGGGACCGTCGAAGGAGACCGTCATGGCCGCCCCCACCTTTGCCCCGCTGGACCTCGACGCGGTCCGGGCCGCGGTCGCGGCCGGCCGCACCGTCCGGGTCGGCATCCTGCCCACCGGCCAGTTCCCGGACGGTGCCGCCGGCCGGGTGCGTGCCGTGGGCGAGCCGGACACCGAGGGTCCCGAGTTCATCCAGGTCGAACTGGTCGTCGGCGGGGCCAAGGACGTCGTCCCGTTCGCCCCCGCGGACCTCAGCCCGCTGCGGCGCGGCCAGAGCGCCCCCGAGCCGATCGCGGTCGCACCCCGTCCCCGGCGCTCGGCTCCACGCACCCCGTCGGCGCGGGTCCCGGCGACACCGGCCGCTGCGCGGCCTCTACCGGCGCCCGCGCCGGCCGCGACCGCTGCGGACGCGGCGCCGGCCGCCAGCTCGCGGACCGAAAGCGCCGACACCATC
>JBQGEH010000346.1:0-3840 GCA_052039515.1 Nakamurella sp.
TCGTCCCAGATCCGCTACGTCACCGCGTTCCTCGGCGCACCCGACCCGGCGGGCGAGCCGGAGACGCTGTCGGCGCACTACGCCGCCGCCGACTGGATAGGCGCCGCCGTCGACGACGAGGCCAACGTGTCGACCCGGACCAACGGGGAGCGCGCCGCCGGGGCGGGGCCGGCGGCACTCGCTGCCGACGTGGCCGGTCTGGTCGACGAGCTCGGCGCCGCGCTCCCCGCCGCGTCGGCCGACCGGCGGGTCCGCCTGCCCTGGGCGGACCGGGTGCTGACGCTGGACGACTTCCTGCTGACCCGCACGATGGAGATCGTCGTGCACAGCGACGATCTCGCGGTCAGCGTGGGTGTGCCGACCCCGGACTTCCCGGTGCCGGTCACGCAGCCGGTGATCGGCCTGCTCGCCGACATCTCGGTGCAGCGGCACGGCGCGCTGCCGCTGCTGCGGGCGCTGAGTCGCACCGAGCGGGCGACCGGGTCGGTCGCCGCGTTCTGAGCCGCGCGACGCGAGCGGCGCCCGGGTCAGCCGGCGCGGCGGACGTCTGTGCGGCTGAAGTCGTCACCCTTGAACAGCAGCGGTTCGTCGCGGTCCTTGGCCAGGGCGTAGGCGAAGCAGTCACCGAAGTTCAACCGGGCGGGGTGCCCGGAGCCCCGGCCGTAGGCGCGGTGAGCTGCCCGGGCGAGGGACACCTGGGTGGTGGTGACGGGCTCCAGCTGCGCGGCCGCCGCGTCCAGGAACCGGTCGAGCAGGAAGTCCACGTCCGCGCCCAACACGATGGCGCACTCCAGAGCGTTCGCTCCCGACATCCGGATCACCGGCGCCCCCGCGATGAGCTCGATGAACTCCGGTGCCTCCGGTTCGCCCCGGAGGATCGCGATCACCGCAGACGAATCCAGGATCACCGGGGAGCGCCGGTGCGTTCGTCGTAGAGCGCCTCGAACGGATCCGGTGGCAGATCGCGGAGCAGCGGTGCGGACGTCCGGGTCAGCTCGTGGAGGCGGGCGGCCGTTCCCGGGCGCGGCCGGGAGAGCTCGGCCAGCAGCTTCTCCAGAGCCAGTTCGATGACGCTGGTCATCGACGTGCCGGTGGCGTCGGAGGCCTGCCGGGCCAGCTCGTAGACGCGGGGGTTCTTGATGTTCAGCGTCGGCATGGGACACCTCCACGGTAGAACGTCATTCTACCGTCCCCGTCGCTCTGTCGGTGGTGCGTCGTACGGTGCGGATCGACAGCACCGACGACGGACGCCTGGAGGTTCCTGTGCGCTACGGCATCATCCTGACCTGCGGCGACGCCGCCGACGTGGCCGAGCTCGCCCGCGACGCCGAGGACGCCGGCTGGGACGCGGTGTTCAGCTGGGAGCCGGTGTTCGGCGTCCACGCCTGGGTCGCGTTGACCGCGGCGGCCATGCGCACCTCCACGATCCGGCTCGGCACCATGCTGACCCCGCTGCCGCGGTGGAAGCCGTGGGACCTCGCGTCGGTGACCGGCACCCTGGACCGGCTCTCCGGCGGGCGGGTCGTCCTCGGCGTCGGTCTCGGGGCGGTGATGCAGCACTGGACGGCGTTCGAACCCGACCGGGGCCGGGCCGTCCGGGCCGAACTGATGGACGAGGGTCTGGACGTGCTGTTCGGGCTGTGGGGTCCACAGCCGTTCAGCTACGACGGGAAGCACTACACGGTACGGCCGCCCGAGGCGATGCTGCCGCCGCCGATCGTGTCGACCCCGCGCATCCCCACCTGGTGCGTGGGGCTGGCCGGTTCCCGGAAGTCGATGCGTCGCGCGGCGCGCTGCGACGGCCTGCTGCCGAACTTCCCGCCGGTGGGCGACCCCGAGGCGGCGCGTGGGGACTACGCCCGCTGGGCGGCGGTCGTCACCGAGGTCACCGACCTGCGCGCCGAGCTCGGCCTGACCGGCCCGTACGACATCGTGGCCGAGGGCACCGCCGATCTGGTCGACCGGGCCCGCACGGTCGAGGAGACGCAGCGCTACGCCGAGGCGGGTGCGACGTGGTGGCTGGACGCCGACTGGGCGGCGGCGCCGACCGACGATCCGGTGGCGACCCTGCGCGCCCGGGTGCTCGCCGGGCCGCCGCGGTGACGCCCGCCCGGCCGGGCCGGGGCGCCGCGGGTGTCCGCTGTCGGCAGAGTCCTGTCCCCGGCGATCGGGAGGGTGCCCGGTCCCGGCCACCTAAACTGTCCGGGTGACTGCTCCCGCCGCTGCAACCCCTGATCTGCCCAGCCAGTACGACCCGGCGGCCGTCGAGGTGGCCACCTACCGGCGCTGGGAGGCGGCCGGCTACTTCGCCGCCGACCCGTCGAAGGTGCTGTCGGGGGAGAAGAAGCCGTTCTCCATCGTGCTGCCGCCGCCGAACGTCACCGGCAGCCTGCACATCGGGCACGCGCTGGACCACACGATCATGGACATCCTCACCCGCTGGCACCGGATGAGCGGCGACGAGACGCTGTGGCTGCCCGGCATGGACCACGCCGGCATCGCCACCCAGAACGTCGTCGAGAAGAAGCTGGCCGTCGACGGCAAGACCCGGCACGACTACGGCCGCGAGCTGTTCGTGCAGAAGGTGTGGGACTGGAAGGCCGAGTCCGGCGGCATGATCCTGGGCCAGATGCGCCGGCTCGGCGACTCGGTCGACTGGTCGCGGGAGCGCTTCACCCTCGACGAGGGACTCTCCCGGGCGGTCACCACCATCTTCAAGCGGCTCTACGACGACGGGCTCATCTACCGGGCCAACCGCATCACCCACTGGTGCCCGGGCTGCCAGACCGCCCTGAGCGACATCGAGGTCGAGCACTCCGACGACGAGGGCGAACTGGTCTCGATCCGCTACGGCGAGGGTGACCGCAGCATCGTCGTCGCCACCACCCGCGTCGAGACGATGCTCGGCGACACCGCGATCGCGGTGCACCCCGACGACGAGCGGTACCGGCACCTCGTCGGCACCACCGTCACGCTCCCGATCGTGAACCGCGAGATCCCGGTCATCGCCGACGAGCACGTCGAGCCGGCGTTCGGCACCGGTGCGGTCAAGGTCACCCCGGCGCACGACCCGAACGACTTCGAGATCGGGCGCCGGCACGACCTGCCCGAGATCACCATCCTCGATCTGACCGCCCACGTCACCGGCACCGGCACCCGTTTCGACGGCATGGACCGCTTCGTCGCCCGGCGGGAGGTCAAGGAGGAGCTGCGCCGGCAGGGCCGCATCGTCGCCGAGAAGATCCCGTACGTGCACGCGGTGGGGCACTGCTCCCGCTCCGACGACGTCGTCGAGCCGCGGCTGTCGGTGCAGTGGTTCGTCAAGGTCGGCCCGCTGGCGAAGGCCGCCGGCGACGCCGTGCGCGCCGCCCGCACCGCCCACCACCCGCCGGAGCTGGCCGCGCGCTACTTCGAGTGGGTCGACAACATGCACGACTGGACGATCTCCCGGCAGCTGTGGTGGGGACACCGCATCCCGGTCTGGTACTCACCCGACGGCGAGGTCCGCTGCGTCGGCCCCGACGAGGAGCCGCCGGGCGAGGGCTGGACGCAGGACCCGGACGTGCTCGACACCTGGTTCTCGTCCGGGCTGTGGCCGTTCTCCACCATGGGCTGGCCGGACGACACCGACACCCTGAAGGCCTTCTATCCGACGTCGGTGCTGGTCACCGGGTACGACATCCTGTTCTTCTGGGTCGTCCGGATGATGATGCTGGGTCTGTACGCCATGCGTGACGAGAACGGTGTGGGAATCCCGCCGTTCGCCGTGGTGGCCCTGCACGGGATGGTCCGCGACGAGCGCGGCCGCAAGATGAGCAAGTCGCGCGGCAACGTGGTGGA